>CAZIYN010000001.1:0-55775 GCA_964543495.1 uncultured Dehalococcoidales bacterium
CCCCCCTTACTGATTTTAGTAATATCAGAAATATTTCATAATGTCAAGTCGAAGAACGGCACTTCCACCAGCTCCGGAACGCGGATTCCCTCTCCGTGACCGTATACCCCGGACTCGCCGAAACCCTCCCCGTGGTCCGCGGTAATCGTTATCCTGTCGAAGTACGCCACCAGGCGCTCAACGGACTTCAAGGCAGCAACCAGGTTACCGACGTAGGCCTCGATGAGCAGCTCTCCATAGCCCTCATCGAATATATTTTCTATTGATGGAAGAAAAAGCCCTACCGCATCGTGCATACCCGTCCACACCGCGTCCGTCAGCTCCGGACTGCCGATATAAGGGCTGTGAGGCTGGATGAAGTGGGCGACTATCGACTTCTCCGGATTATCCCTTGCCGCGGCGATCGCCGCCTCCACGATGGTATCCGGCATCACAGTTCCCTTCTCCTCGTCGTAGCCCCAGTCCCACACATCCACGACCGAATCGAAGTGATCCATCCCGATGAACTTCGCCTGCCTTTTATCCCGGATAGAGGCGGCTATGTAGGGGATTGAAGACAGGTAGACCGCCGGATACCTGCCGGTGAAGGTATTGACCGCCCACTCGACGGTCGTCGACCCGGCGGAAATCACCTTGCCGAGTTGCCCGGGAAGCCAGTTGACCTTCTCGAAGATATCATACCTGCAGGCGTCAAGCAGGCATATCAACCGGCCCGGGTCTTGTAGGCGTAATATGAGGCTTTCCTGTTGCGTCGACCCTGGTTGGGGTCTCGCTATCGATGTTTGATTCATCTGTTTCGCTTACCCTCCTTCCCAGCTTGCCGCTCTCCCCGTGGACCCGGGTATCGGGGCGGTGGTCGGTATTATAGAAGCCCGAGCCTTTGAAAATAACGGCATTAGGCTGGATTAATCTCTTGAGCTGCCCGCCGCAGCTCCCGCATATCTCCAGAGGATCATCATCGAAGCCCTGGTTTGCCTCAACTTCATCCCCGCACTCTTCACACTTATAAACATAGGTCGGCATTTCTCCTCCTTACATATATCCCCATGATCTCAGCCTGAGCATCACGTCCTTACTCTCCTTATCCTGCATACGCCCGCTCCTCTCGATACCAGGAGTCATGTAGACCTCGCTGGTTATCTCGGTAATCGTCTTCGCTTTGGACTCGACGGGCTCAGTGCAGCATTCGCAGCCCAACGAACGATACCGGCGCCAAATCCCGTCTTCATATTCCCTGGCAAAGTACAGGGGATTAACCGGTATATCATGCAGAAGGATATACTGCCAGACTTCCGCCTCGGTCCACGGGAGAATAGCGTTAACGCGAACGTGAGCCGACTTCTCCTGCTCCGGAGCGGTAACTCCATAACCCCCAAATCTCGCGGTATACTGCCAGTTTCCATCTTCATCACGTAAAGACATCAGGTCTTCAAGCCCACGAACGTAATGCTCATCGTGCCTGATAGCCATTACAAGGGCATCAAAGTGATTATCCTCAATCGTCTTCTTCAGCACGTTGGTCTTGAGAGCGGTGCAGCACTCGTAACGCCCCAGGGTATCGGGAGAGAGGTTGTAGATCTCGCGGTCGGGGTTCGTCACTACCATCAGCGGGATATCCCACAGCATCTTCATTCTATTACGAAACTTATATATCTCCTGAAACTTATAGCCGGTATCGATATGGATAACCGGCCACGGGAAATAGCCGAAAGCCTTTTTAATGAGGTAAAGGGTCATGGTACTGTCTTTACCCGTCGACCATAAAACGGCTGGCTTGCTCGCTATCTGAGGGACACTCCTCAGCATCTTGATGGTATCGCTCTCGAGGAGCTGTAATTTATTCATTAGGCCTTTATCCTCCCCCATTCAATTTTATCCCACATTCTCTCGTGGTAATAATAAAGAACCGTCCTGACAGCATGAAACACCACCGTTATGATGGTAGTTTCCTGCCAATCGCGCGTCACCAGCCAGCTGAGGCCGCCGAGTATAAAAATTCCGATCACCCTCCAGATGATAGACTTCACCCAGGATCTCCGCTTCATCTCTCCCAGATAACCGAAACGGCGAAGTTTCTCGTCAACCTTCATCCCGCCCCATTTCTTGAGAAATATTCTCTCTTATAATCCCCGCCTGTCTCCGGAGCCAGTTACGTGCCTTGGTCCACCCCAGGAAGAAAGACGCCAGCCGCGGGTCCTGCTTCCGGACGGAATCTATAAGCCACCCGTCTGTAAACCAGTCGACCGACCTCAAATTAGAAGCGATATTCCTTATCTTCTGCTGCCATTCAGGGGAAAGCATCTTCCAAAGCTCTTTGTTCTTTTCGACATACTCGGTAACAGTTTCGATATCGAGGGGATGCTTCTGCAGCATTTCCAGGAGCACACCCCGAATCATCTCCGGAGACACCTGCCCAAATACCGCCCGGGCAATAGGGCCTTTAAGATTAGCGAGCTGCTTAAGGTTTACCATTTCACTCAACCCTCTTAACGGCTACACGCAGACCACAGTTGGCACATTCCCCATGGGTGGCCGTGGGGCCGACAATAATCGGCTCGCTGCAATCGGGGCACTCGATTTCCCCCGATTCTCCCTTACCGACCTCAATATGGTAGCCTTTCGGAGGCCCTTCCTGTGTTCTCCCCGGCGGTGGCGCCTCCCTCTCAACAGGGGTCCCTCCCCCGGCATCAACGTCCATCAAGGCCTGGGCAATAACCCGGCCGATAGTCTCCGGAGCCCTCATCAGCATTTCGTCCCGCTTCTGCTTTTGAGCAATCTCTTCCTTCCGCATTTCCCTTTCCTCATCCCACTGCTTCATCTTCAAATCGAACTCCCGGTCCGCCCTCTTCTCCTCCCTCTCCATTTTCTTCATTTCCAGCTGGTGCTCCCAGTCAAGCTTCTTCAGCTCGATACTCACCACAGCGTCCTGGGACGCTTCCGGATTATAAGCACCGAGTGCCTTGGCGACACTCAACGCCTCTTCATACTGCTCGATAAACGACTTCTTAGCAGAAGTACTCGCCTTCATATCTTCCAGGGCTTTCATCATCACCTGCAGGGTGCCCTGGGTCTTCACCTCGACAAGCTCCAGCTCCTTGGCATGAAGACGTTCCATAAGAGCATCCGCCCGGGCGCTCTGGTTCGAGGCCGCCTGCTCGGCTTCGGCCCTCGCGTCCTTAAGCTCGGACTCGAGCTGGCGCTGGCGCTCCATCAGGTCGAATTCCCCGAGGTTAATCTGCCCCTTGATACCGAAGGGAGATTCCTGTTGAGGCTTGCTATCGGCCTTTTCAGCTTCCGCCGTATCCTTCTTCACCTTCTTTTCAAGCTCTGCTTTCTTCGCCTCGTGCGAGAGCTCCTCTATCTCTTCATCCCTTTCTATCCTCCTCTTCCTGGCCTTAGTCGCCGCGTCCTCCAGAACCTCATTTTCCGGTTTCTGAGAACCAGCTCTCTCCCCGAAGGGAACCTGCCATTCTTTACCCTTACTGGTTGTCATTTCCACCTCCTGCTCCCAAATTGATCAACCCTAGAGCCAGCCCCCTGCCCTGGTAGAAATCCTCGACACAGTCGTCGAGAAAGTCACCCAGACTCAGAGGCAAGCCGGTTATATCAACCGATGATTGATTTGCTATTTTATAGAGAGAAAGCGTATGCAGTGAGAGCCTCACGTTGCACATGATGCCCTCATCAGCTACGCTTTTGGGAATCGCTACGTTTTTCTTTTTGCCGTCGCCCTTCGATTTGTCTTCTTCCCCTTTCTCTTTCTCCTCGGGAACATTAACAGCTTCCCCGAACAGGTTATCAAGGTCATCAGGCTTAGACGATTCTTCCTCCGAGGGGTTTTCAGGAGGGTTTTTTGGCACTGCAGGCTCTTCTTCGGGAGAGGCATCTTCAGGAGGGTTTTTTGGCACTGCAGGCTCTTCTTCGGGAGAGGCATCTTCAGCCGTCGTTTCACCAGAAGGCCCCTTCGTTTCATTAGATGGCTCCTCCGTCTCAGCAGTAGGAGCTTTCGTTTCACTTACTCCGGCGATCGTCTCTCCCCCCGGTAGAGAAATAGAGCTCTTTGTTTTCCTACTTCTTGATACGTCAACGTTCTCAGGCCCTTTCCACTCGTTATAGTAGCGAAAAGCCGTCCGCCTCTTGACCAAGGCCAGTACCTCCGGGGAAGTAGGAATCTTCCCTTCATCGAACAGCTTTAGTACCTTAGGTTTCTGCGGAATTTTTTTTGGCACTACTAAAACCTCACTAATCAATGCCAATAAATTTTTGGCACTCTGCCAAAACAAGTCTAAACCTTATACTATAATGAATTCTTCGCCGATGTCAATCCCCCTTCTTGACTTAACACGATAACTGTGATATTAGTAAAAGTATGAGAAGGGATTTAATCGGCCTGCTGATACAGGAAACCTCGCGCCTGTTCACCGCTTATCTCCAGACGCGCCCGCGCCGGTATTCCGCTCCCGAACCGGCACCGCCCGAATTTCCCGTCATCGTAGCGGAGATTTCCGAAGGAACGGCAGGGGAAACCGATGGCTCCGAGAGCTCTGTCGCGGCGGGATGCGTCCCCTGCTCCATTAACCACCTCGCTACCTGCTCCGGGCTTTTGTCAGAGGGGATGCGCTTCGCCAGGTCCGACGGGCTTCAGAGCAACGAGGTTATCGACAGGGTTACCCACTGTCTCGAGGAGCTCTCCACCATGGAGAGGGAGGATCTGGCACCGGTAAAGGTTGCCCGGCTTCCGGAATGGGAGAGGGCCCTCGCCAACGAAGCTGCCAATACCAGCCGCAACATCCGTCACCGCCTTGAAGGCCTGGCATCAATAAACGACCTGGAAGCGGCAGCAGCCGACGCCCAGGGCGCCAGGCAGGACATAGGCCGCGGCTGGTTTAAAGAGAGACTCTCGAGGATGGACCAGGGTGAAAAAGAAGAGCTCACCCAGAAGGCCATCGAGAGGATTAACAACCAGGAGGAATAACTATGACCATAGAAAATGATAACAATGCCCCATGCGACGTCGACGATCTGCTGTGCCAGATAGAAGCCCTCGGGCATCTTAAGGGACTCCGCCAGGTAGTAGGAGAGGACAAGTTCAAGGAGAGCTTCCCGGACCTGGCATCGCTCGGCGACCGCCTCGATGAGAAAATATCCTCGAGCAGGACATCGCTCGAAGAATCACTGAAGAAGTGCGGACTCCCGTCCGTCGAAGACCTGGGAGAGATTATAGATGAACCGCAGCCGGCAGAATCGGATTAGCGAATCACCCGTCGCTACTACCGCCAACACAATATTCCTTTCGATCCTCAGCGGAATCGGTCTGGGGATAGGCTTCATGCTGGTCGACAAGGTAACAAAGAAGGCGAAGACTTAACCCGAAGGGAGACAACCATGGCCAAGTGCGTGCCCTGCATGGCAGAATCACTCAAAGATATAATCCGTGAATTCACGGACGACCCTCATACCCTCAAGCAGGTCGACGAGATAGCCACCTGCTCCCTGGGTGAAATCATGGAGCTCTGCGGCGGCAAGACCGGTGGCAGAAAGCCCAGCGCCTACAACGAGTTTATCTCCCAGTGTATGAAGGGCAAGCCCATCAAGGGAAAGCCGTTCGGCACCGCGTCCAAATACATGAAAGAGTGCAGCGAGGAATGGAAAGCTCTCAAGCCGTAAAGATCCCACAGGATATCCTGGAGAAACTCCCGGAAGACCTCGACATCCGCCTCAAAGAATACCACTGCGGCAACTGCGGGCGCTTCCTCTGCCTGCAGGCCCTTATCGAAGGGACCGTCGTCATCAAGTGCCGGCGTTGCAAGGAGTGGAACATCCTGGATGCCAGGGCCGTAGAAGAGCCTTGACAGTTCCCTCCGGTTGATGTATATAATACCTGAAAGGTCGACTAGACTTAGACCACTTAGGTCACCAAGGTCACTGAGGCCGCCGAGAGGCGGCTAATTCTTTATAAGGAGACTGTCGATGATTCTCACAACCATGCCCGGCTACGTCAAGCGGCGCCCTGCACCCCATAAACTCGGCAACATCACCACCCGGCAGCACAGCGGTTTCGTCCTGGCGAAATACCCCAAAGACTACCCGCGCACCGCTCAACAGCGGAAAGTTGCCAGTGTGGCAGCCGACTGCGGCATCAAAAAAGGTATCAGCAGGAACGACCTCATCAGCAAGATGATTGACTGTGTAGGTCCCAAGATGCGGAAATAGTTCCAACCATACGGTTTTGATTGCCGGAGTGATCTACCCAAAATTTAAAGGGGACTGAATATCAGTCCCCTTTAATCTTTCTCCAGGCATCCGGGACGCAGTTCTTCATGGCGTCCACCAGTTCGTCTCTCGTTATCCCCTTACGGATGCCACACATATCGAGTACCTGGCGGAATCTCTGCTGCTGCTCGGTGACCGGATACTTTTTCGGCCGCTTCCGGACAATAAAAAGTTTACGCTCCTTCGTCTCCACCGTCGCACTCCAGCAGGAGAGTATTGTCTTCGTGGTCCACCCTTATCCGGCACCTCTTCCCTTCCAGAAAAGCCGACGGGACGGCGTCCAGCCCGTCGAATATCTCCCCGAAGCCCTCGTCGGACTCGATATCGATCATCTCCGCCTCGCCCTCTTCGCCGTTAATTAAAAAACGACCTTTCGACAGCAGTTCTTTCACCTCGACGCAGGGCACGCAGTGCTCCGCCACGTATACTTTTACTTTCTTGGCCATCTTTCTTCTTCTCCCACCTTTTTCTTGATTTCTGCAGCTCTTCAGGGAAAGCGTCCCTTGAGACAAACAACCGGCACGTGCAGAACCCCTTTTCCGCACACAGCTTCTTGGCGCTATCGCACGGGCAGTAAGGCTCATCATTCTGGCAGATGCAGTGACC
This sequence comes from uncultured Dehalococcoidales bacterium, assembly GCA_964543495.1. Taxonomy (GTDB): domain Bacteria; phylum Chloroflexota; class Dehalococcoidia; order Dehalococcoidales; family UBA2162; genus CAYVOV01. The sequence continues at coordinate 6,880 of CAZIYN010000001.1, forward strand.
CACCGCTACGGTATTGTGGCAGAAGGTCGGCAGGTCCTTATCCGGATGAATGTAGAAGCCGTTCGAGTAAGCGAACTCCAGGATATCCAGATTCAGCTCTATCGGATCCTTATCCCTGACCGGCTTCTTCGGCATCGTCCTTCTTATCCTTCTTCACTGTATTCAGGAATTTCTCCAGCTCCTTCTTCACATCCATTGCATTTCGTATCATCTGGTCCATTGAATCTATCGCCTCGACAACACTCTGCGCCAGGTCGCTCCGCTCATGCTTTCCAGTCATTTCATTCCTCCTTTAATCTCTCAATACCCTTCTTCTCAACGACAGTCGGGCATATATTTCTCAGCTCCTCCAGGAGCCTGCGTACCTTCTTGGGGGACGGCTCCGGAAGCTTGTTGTGGTAGTTATCCGGACCTATCTCGATTATATCAGGAGACACGTCCTTTACCATCTTAACCATTTTTCGCAGGTCGAAGTCAAGCAGCGGCTCAATCGAGACGAACTTCTTATCATGCCGTATAGTCGACAGGAGTAACGCCCGGGTTGCCGGCGGCGGCGCCTTGGTGATCTGGTAATCCCTGTTAGTCTCGATAGTGGCCCCGAGGTAAACGTTATCGGGCAACTCAATATTCCAGACGGTCTGCCACACCAGGTAACACCCGGGTGACTTGGTAAGGAAGAGATAATTACAGCCCGCATTATGCTCGACGCGGGATAATATCTTCACGAGATCAGCCCTCTCAATAAAGGAGATATCACCCATGTAAGCCACGAACACCCAGGTCCCGTCCTTGTAGCGCTTCGGCAGCAACTCGGGGATTAAACGCGGCTCGAAGCCCGCCCGGTACCGCTCGGTATCCTTGAGGCGGGTCCTGACCAAGCGGCGGACATTACAGTAAGAACATTCATACCGGCAGCCAATGAAGACGTTCCATGTCTTCATCGGAGACCCTTCAATTTCAAACATCCTACTCATTTCTCTGACCTCCCTATCACATACCATTTGAAATCAGAATTAGCTACCAGCCCTCGCTTTTTCAGCATTGTCAAAGCTTTACACACTACCGATAAACTTTTCTGTGCTTTAACAGCAACCTCTTTATTCGTCAATCCGCTATCAGCGTCTAACAAGCTATAAATGAACATCTGAGTTTTTGCATTAGGGGGAAACAAGGGATTCGGATCTTTTCGAGGCATTCTTAAAGACTGCTTACCAATATTACAAGCCGAACAGGCCGTCACCAGATTGTCTTCTTCCGTCCTACCCCCAGCGGCAATAGGTACACGATGATCCACATGCAACGTAACATCCGGAGCAGACCGACCACAGTACTGGCAGGTGAAATTATCCCTTGCCAGGATCTTAAATCTCAACTTGTAGACACCATTAAAAGCACGATTACCCATGATTTACTATTATACAATATTTTCGTAGTTTTAAAAAGTAAAAAGTAAATTATTTATCATTTATGTTAAGAAAGTCGTAAATGAGGCTAAAAACGAACATAATTTCGTTTTTACCCCGTAAATGAACAAATTGCAAAATTAGCCTCACTTTACGGCTTACCCCCCTATAGTAAAAGCCAACCCGTAAATATTAATGGAATTTACGGGCTTTATGGGTCGTAATTTACGGGGTAAATTATTGCAGGGAATCATCAGTTAAAAGCCCCCAATTCTTATTCTCAAGGTTTATAACTTCGTTCTTCCTTTTTAACTCCGTAAGGTTCTTAGAGATGCTTCCTTTCGTAATTTCGAGTATCTCTGATAGGTATTCGGCCGTTTGCGGTCCCGACCGTAGCTCCGCCTTAATACGTGCCTTTATCGGTAGCTCCCTGGCCAGCTCGGTTATCCCGCTGACGTCGGTTCTTTTTATCATAACCTGGCTATCTTCCGAGAAGTCGAAGTGAAAGCCGAGCGGCGGGTGCTTCATATCTTCGTTTGCTTTTCTATGGTACATAGCCACACTGAGCGACTTTGCCCCGACCTCCTGGGATTTTCTGACTTCCCATATCGAGCGGCTGTAATAGCCGAATATACCGGAGCCGAGGATTGTTTTAACCTTCTTCTCCGGGTCCTTCTGTGTCTGGGCGATTATGAAGGGGGTTACTCTGAGTTCCCGCAGGGCACTGAAGTAGGCGGTGGCTGTGTCGGGATCCATTATATTGCCTCCTGCGGATTGGGTAAGGCTGTCGATAATCACCGCCTTGGCGGATATCGATGCGACGTGTTCCTGGATCTTATCGATTTCGTTGGGTACGGACGACGTGCACCTGCGGTAAAATATGGGGAATGACGGCAGCCCCATGCCGTTCCGTATTTTGTTGAAACGCCACTGAACAAGCTTCGATTCGGATTCCCAGTCCAGAATGAGGGTCGTTACCGGCGCCTCGGGTGTCGTCAGCTTTAAAGGATTGTCCCACCAGGGAAGCGATAGAAGAATGTATATTATCTGTGATAAATATGATTTTAAGGTTCCTTCCTCACCGTAGATTATCGTGGGCTGATTTTCTGGAAGGATTGGGGAAATAAGATATTTGGGCGGCTCTATATCCGGATCATCGGCCATGAGGGTAAGGACCGGCTCGCCGACGCGGAACCTCTCAAGTACGTAGAACCGGAGCTGCTCCAAGATGTCGCTCCACGAGATATCAAGGTTGTCGTACCGGTCGCCGAGGGTCTTAGCCAGCCTGTCCTGAGTCTGCGTAGAGCCGAAGTTGAATTCGGCCTGGTGGAGAAGCTTGGCTTTCTCCCCGCCGGCGGTGGATATAATCCTCAGCCAGCCGGTAATCCTGTTGTCCCTGGTATGCTGCTTTAACCTGGTTGCCGTTATATAAAGGTTATGAGCATCCCACCTTATCTCGTATCCGCCAAGGATATCTTTGACCTCAACGTTACTCGGCAATTTCTACCCCTTCTGATTTGTCCTTCTTTGGGCCTTTCTCCTTTATTCGTTTTTTCTTCAACGGAGCGGTATGCTCATTGAATATGTTCTCGAAGTGGCGAAATTCGCCGGTAAGACTGTTTAAGTCCTTCCGGATATCGGCCAGGACGTAGCTCGGCGCCATGAGCTTGACCTGGTCGAGCTCCTCCTCGAGCATATCGATGCGCTCTTCCGGAGTGAGGATTTCGCTCAGCTCTACTGCCGGGTTGTCGTAGTAGCACTTCCTGTCCCTGCAGTTAGGGCATTCGGTGCACTTATATTCGCGGGACAACCTGTCATTCGGGCAGTTTTCAGGCATCGGGCGCCTCCTCCTTCTCCGCGGTGGCACCCTCCCCCTTCTCTATCTTTTCAAGCAGCTCATGGGCCTGCTTCATGTTAAGCTTGTTGACCGAGTCGACCCCGAAGGATTTAATTAGTGCAGTACTTGATTCCCTGGTATACCCCATCTTTGTGGCTACTTTCCTTAATTTTTCAATCATCTCTTCGGTGATGGGGCTTTCATCGGACGTTTCTTTTTTCGGTGCCGGAGCGGGTTTTTCTGCAGGTTTCTCCGCGGGCTTCTTCTGCTCGGCTTTGGCAGCCGGCTTTGATGCCGGCTTGCTGCCGCCCATGGCCGCTTTCATCTTGGCTTCTGCGTAATCCAGGGCCGTTGCAGCCAGATCGTGGGTAGGGGTGATAATTTTATTACTTAAAAGGCTGATGACGCCGGCGTATGCTGCTTCTCCTTCTCTTTCGACTATCTCTAGTCGGACCTGCTCGTCGGACTTGCCGGTACCGCCTCTGGACTGACGCCGGGTGGTTTCCCTGACGGGCTTCCCGTTTTCGTCCCATATCTGGGTTACCCGGTACGTTACCTGGTCATTCTTGGTTATCGTGGTTACCTCGCAGTCTAGCCTGGCGTCTTTGACGATGAGGTCGACAAGGTCGTTTCCCCAGGCTTCATAGCCGTGCCCTTCCTTGGTGTCCTCCCTGTGGGCGCTGAAGTTAATTACCGGGTTGCCGGCAGAGGGCTCTCTTTTATTACCGACAGAGTCGACAATAATTACTATTCTCTCTTTTGGATTCTGCTCAGCCATTTCTACCTCCTTGATTTACCTGCTCACTGCCGCCCCGGAGTGTGTCCGTCTTGGGTAAGCACGGAAAACGCATTCTTACTGGGAAAGGAGTAAGAATTGATTGCGGGGCTCCGGGGCAGCACTCAACAGGCAAACTTTATTCTCCTTGCCGGCACTTGCTGCAGATCCTCTCTTCTTCCGGAAGGTAGTAATCCCGGAAGGGATTGCCGCACTTCCGGCACCGGTAGGTCCGCAGCCTGCCGTACTTCATTCTGTTAGTTATGGGTTGTTCTTTCATACCCATGATAAATAATGTCTATTATTTAGTAACCGGTGGCGCCGGCGGCTTTACCTGATCCCTTGCAGAGCTCACACTGCTCAAAGTAAACAGAGTTATCTGATCCTTCACCTTCCTTCTCAAGATTACCGCTACCGTTGCATGCCGGGCAGGGTATTGACTTTAGTTTGCTTAGCTCTGTGCTCCCGGCACTAATCTGGCCTTCGAGCAGGGCAATCCGGCGTCGTATCTCTAAGACTTGTTCTTCAATAGTCATTCCGTGGGTTCCTCCTTCCTGTTTTTCTTCGGCTTGACGGGCTTGAACTCGGTGCAGTGACCGTTCCGGAGCGCCGGCTCTTTCTTGTTCTTGACGATGAAGTCGCAATAGTGCGGCCGGCCCATCCGGAGCTCGCGCTGGTCGGCGAGCTGGCACCTGGCGCAGTACTTCTTCTTGAACTCGAGGGTCCGCTTGTTCTGTTTACTCATCACCACGACCTTCCGGAAGAAGGAATCCTCTCTGCAGCATCAGCCCGTAAAGGGTCTGCCCGTCTTTTATCTGAAGGTAGGGGAGAAACACTTCCTCGATGGTTACCATTTCAGTTTCGATGAAGGCGAGCTGGGCATCGACCCAGTCCTTAATGGTTCGCCAGGCTGTCATTGCTGCCTGTTTCTTTATGCGCGCCATGGTGGTCTCGTAATTTTGCATCCAAGGCTCGGGCGGTCTGGCTCTCATTGAGAGGAATATTGTCTCGACCTTCTGCACGTTGGCCGGCAGCCGGAACGGCAGCTCTCCGTTGGCAGTGGGGACCATGAACGCCAGGGCAATGGGTTCGCCGGCATCGTTATAATCGGTCATTATCGCCCGGGCGCCGTGGGCCACCAGGTTACCCTGAATCTGTCCCAGGGTTTTATTTACCGGTACTTCGGTGGTGTAGTTTTTCAGGGGCATTTCAAACCTCCTTCACTTCCAGAGTTCGGGCATGCTCCGTGCCAGCTCCTCCTCGGTAGCCGGCCTCGCCGTGATTTTCTTATGGGTGGGGATCTTGAAGAGTATCTGAGCCAAGCCCTCGGCGTCATGCACGTCGTAGGCGCGCATGTGGATAGGCAAGACCCAGTCTTCGATGTCGACAACGAATAGGTTAATCTCTCTTTGCATTTTCTGGTACTGCTAAGGGTTATTTTTTGCCGCGTCCGAATATAGGGGGCTTTCCTTGAACTTCCTTACTATCTTTCGTGTTTCCTCAGGATGATTATTTACTATGTCATTAATTAGTTCGTCGATGAATTGTTCCCGCTCTGGCCCGTAGGGCGTATAGAATGGATTTATTATTGGAGGGGCATCACCCTGAGAGCAATGGTCAAAACTGGTGATATTACAGAACAAACATCCCATTTTTGCCTCCTATAAAAATTGTTGGCAGACTTCGTGAACTTCCGTAAATGAGGGCGTGTAATCCTCCGGCCAGACATAAAGAACGTTCCCCCACCGGTCATAGAGGACGAACGGGTCCTCTTCAGCGTAGAGTTCATAGAGCTCGAGCCTTGTGCCGCATTCTACCGGAAGGAGATCGTTCCTTTTTATCGCCGTTGCATTTTCGAGACCTGGGGGCGTAGCACGATGGTGAGTTATAGTGGCTCCGCCGAAACCGAGTAAAGTTCCTTTAAACATTGAAATCCTCCTGCAAGATAAGAGTCATTATCTATCCTGAGTATTAAAGGGAACGCTCAATTCCTCGCCGAGCAGCCGGATGAATTTATTGTCGGCTTCGATTTCTTTATCGCGGGCCTCCCGGGCGAGTCGGTCCTCTTCCTGGTTCTTCAGCATATTGCGAACGATTTCTTCGCCTTTCTCTTTCACAGCGGCGGTGAATTCTTCTTCAGTGTAGTCTTTGATAGGGATAGCCACACCGAAACCGGTGATGGAACCTATCCCTTCTTTGCACTCAAGGTAAACCATGAGTTTTTTTTCTGGGACTTTTAAAAGTGGAGAGAGACTACCGCGGGGGTCGGGTTCATGGATACTGATAAATCCGACTTCCACCTCATAATCGAGTAGCTGTATTTTCATATTTACCTCCTTTTTTGTTGGCTATTCCTCGGGTTCATAATATATCCAGGCGGTATCACCCTCTTTTGCGTCCGGGATCGCTACTGGGAATATATTGCCTGTGTAATCCCGCCACTGGATATTTCCATGACCGTCTTTATATGCTGTTATTCGACATAATTTTATTAGCATCTTTACCTCCTTATCTTTTGCCGGGAGGGAAGCCTCATTATGGGTCACCCCACTCCCTCTTTCATCCGCTCCCCGTCTGCAGGAGTGTTTACCTGCCGACTTCATGGGGTAATACGGCGCCCGGCGAATCACTGTATAATTTTGACGGCAGTCAGGTAATCTTTATTTGGATCTTCCTTTTCGTTTTTCCATAAGTTTGATATTGTTCTGAAGATAGATTTCCTTCTATGGATTACCGTGTGGGAGGATGACCATTCGTCGGCTATCTCTTCCGGGATTAATTTATCTATTACGAGGGCTTTGAGAATAACCACCTTAACGTTATCGGCGAAGTCTTCTAATTCATCTTTGGTTAGGTTATAGACTTCCATGCTTACCTCCTTTGAAAGATAACATCACTTATCTTTCGTTTTTTCTGTCTCGAGCCGCGTCAGCTCCACCAAGGTTTCGAACCAGGCTATTTTAACGGTGCTTGTCCATTCTTCGTTCCAGGTAGGGAGTGCCGGCAGCCCTTTCTCGCGGGGCTGAGCTGGGGGCTTCTCCGCGGCGGGCTTTTTGTCGGCAGGGCTCGGTGCCTTTTTAGGAGCGGTGGGTTTTGCTCTGCTTTTGGTCTTCCACTCGGGCATAGTAAAACGCTGGGGCATCCACCTGGCTCTGATCACGGACCATGCCGAGGAGCCTATTTCCCACCTCTTTGTCATTGAGTTTGTTGCCAGCTCCTGCTCTTCCGGAGGTAATAGGTTAAACTCGGCGAGTATCCGCTCTTTATTCTCTTCGTAATAATCGTGTATCAATGAATTACGTTGCCGTGGATTCAAGCCTGTTGTGTCAGGTTTCGGCGGGATAGGATCGGCTGGGCTATTTTCTGCGGTCTTACTAACGTTTTCGGACATTTCAGTAACCTCCCTACTCGTTTCTTTAACAGTATTCAGCGGTCTGATAACGTTTCCACACCAGTAGCATTTCTCTCCTGGGGAAAAGTCGCTTTCTATCTGCTTCCCGCAATTCGGGCATTCGATTAGCTTAAAGCGGGACGGACTGGTCATATTAACTCCCTACGCTTCGCTATTTTTAATTTTGATAATTTCGCTTTTGGGGATATAAGGTATGCCATCCATATCTACGAAAGATATCTGGCACTTCTTTATCCACCGGTAGATGGTGGACTTCGGTTTACCTAATTCGGTTGCCGCTGTTGGCACGGTGACGTAATCTTCCGGATTAATTCTGATTGTCAATTTCCTCTCCAGAGAATGCGTGCAACTATAGTAGCAATCTCTGTCGGGGATGTCAATAGCGGCGACAAAAATTTTTAATAACTGTGCCGTCAGGCGTGGGGTTGTGAAAAGGTATTAAAAAGAGGTGATTTTTCGAGGCTAAGACGCGCTGAGAGCCAAAATTAGGGGGTGGAGCGGCTTTGGCAGACCGATTCTACCTTGGAGAACTGAGCGTGGGGGTTTTATTGGTCCAGAAAAGCATGGGGATATGCTTGGACAAGTTTCTCGCTGCCGGTTTCCTTCTTCGCAATACCTACAAGTTTTTTAAAGGGGTTCGGTCGCTTTACTCCGGAGAGCTGGTTTAAAGTGACCCAGAGAGCGGCGTGGTAGCCGAACATCAGGAATTTATATCCGGCGAGGGCTGCCCAGGCTTTCGCCTCTTCTTCGTAGAGTTTTTCAGCTAACTCGGTTTCTGTCATTAATTCCTCCTGAATATCGGTTTTCTTGAGATACAGACTCCTCCTACTATTAATGGGGGATTCGAATAGCTGCAGCAGGGCATGCCAGTGCCGACGGCATCCGGGTCCGCGAATAAACATCCGATACAATTACGGGTTTGGAAATATGGCAGCTCCTCTTCGGTCTTCTCGTCGATTTCTCTTTCCATGGCGTCGACCCGGGCCTCCAGGTCAAGAGGGACACCGTCTGTATCGAGCCCTTCGTTGAAAAAGGAATAGGTCTTCGATGCCTCGACGCAGTCCGGGTTGTCGTTGCAGTAGTGGACGTTCATTGTTCCGCAGTACTCCCCGTTTATTTGGAGCTGCGAGGAGCGGACGGATATCTTGTCATCGGGACGAACCCTACCACAGATATGGCAGGACCAGGTTAAATCAATGAGCTTTTCTCCCATGGTTACCTCCTATTAGTACCAGGTAATGCAGGAGCCTTCTATGGTCATTCTGGTGAAATCGTAATCTCCGGCGGACATTTCCTCTGGAATGTATTCATATTCGTTGATTTTACCGTGAACGAGGTAGGCTGTTTCACCCATGGCGCCCACGAATACGATTGGCTCTTTATCGTCGTCGAGAAGCCTTTCGACTTTTCCTTTTACTTCCAACTCTATAAACCCATCGCTGTCAGGTCCGGAGCTTAGTATTTCGGGGAGGTCTTTGTAGTACTGCATTGAAAATCCTCCTTTCAAGATAATAGTTATTATTTTTCGGCGGGCCTGAGAAATCTCCTGTGGACATTGAAAAAAGGACATCTCTTTTGGGCCTTGGCTACGGACTTATTCGGCTTGCAAATTCCGCTCCATGCATAAGAGTCCGGAACCGTTCCACCACTTGGTAGCACGGGGTCATATCTACCATGGGTACAGTGCCAGTAATTTTTATATCCCATACTTTCGGCTTCTGTATCCTCTTCCAGCTCGCTGCAGTTTTTACAGGTTTTTTCTACTAAAAGAGGGCAGTTATCGTTGACGTAGCAGTGCTCACCAGCTGGGATTTCAACGACGCAAGCGCTACAGAGATTTGCGACTATCCAGGAACAGGGGCCTTCATCTGTGATACACGGGTTATCATCGGTACATCCGCAGATTTTACATTTTCTTTCTTGCATTTTTCTCCTTTCTTCGGGCTTCTACTTTTTCATAGCACGATAGGCACCGGGGTGGCAAGTAATCACGGCTGCCCTTGTAACTGAACTGGTATAGAGGGTATTCCCTCCACTCGGTAGTTCCCGGGACCGTGCCGGGCTGCCGGTATACGCCGGTCGGTTGTTTGCAGATAGGGCATTTAAGCATCGTACTTTTCGTCCCATCCCGCTTCAGCGAGCTGGCGGAGGGCCGTTCCCTCCGGAGCGATCTGTTCAATTATTCCCTGGGCGATATCACGGGCTGTCTTCGAAGTCTCGCCGGTGTTTTCAGGATGCCTCAGGGCGAGCTGGAGCTGGCACATTACCGCCCATGCCGAGAGGGCGTCTGTGGCGAAGACAAAGGGTACACCGTTAAGGGCGGTAAGCTCTTCTGTAACCTGGGCTTTGAAGACCGGGTCGTCTAACGGGTCCATCTATTCCTCCTCCTGTGTCTTCCAGGTGTAGCCCGGGGGCTCGTCGTAGCCGGCGACTATCCCTTCCTGGATCAGTTCGCCGATTCTCTTCAGAGCTTCTGGTTCCGGAGGGTCGTCGCAGTATATGATAATAACCAATTTTTATCCCTCCTTTAAGGCTTCGACTATCTTTCTTGCTCTTATCGGTGCCTCGTTAAGTCTTGAGTAGTCCTTCAGGGCGATGTGGGCGACGCCTGGCATCATATCTTCCACGAGGTCGAGCAGGTTGTTGAAGGCATCGATGATTTCCTCGTCGGTTGGTCTTGCCATGGTATACCTCCTTTCATCTCAGAGCGGGAGGGGGGCTTCGAACCCCCATCCTTCTCGCTGGCAACGAGATGCTCTACCCGCTGAGCTTCTCCCGCAAAATAAGGTCCATTATCTATCTTCAATTCCAGGGGGGCTCCATGTAGTCTTCCTGGAACATTTGCGCTGCCTTTTCACAGAGAACCATACCGGCGAGCTGGTTTGATTCATCCACATCCGTCCATAGATATGAAAGGGCACGACTGACTGCTCTCCATGAATAATTTTCATCAACGCGGAGTTTTCGAATCAGGCCAGCATTAAGAGTGTCTACCGATATAAAGCTCTTAAGATGTTCAATCGTTTCGTTACCTTTTTCTCGGAGGACTGTTAAATCTGATGGGGTGAGCTGTCGTAATCCTTCGACTTCCTTTCGGGCTTCTGGTTCGGTTCCTTCTTCTGAAAGGGCCATGTCCATAACTTCATAAGGGGTCTTTCCCCCACATGCTTCACGTATGACACGGTCCCAGGTGACCATTGTTGCACCAGCTTCCTTCGATTGTCTTATAATTTCTTCGTCCATGGGGTCTAGCACTGCGAACCTCCTTTAATGGGGCTGCCGGGATTCGAACCCAGGCATGCTGGTTATGAGCCAGTCGTTCTAATCATTGAACTACAGCCCCCTGCAAGATAACGTAGATTATTTTTCTTCACCGATAGGGTTCCCGAAATGCAGGCCGATTGTAACGAGGAAAAGCCCCAGTGCAATCTGAAACCAACTCCCCTTCTCCCGTAGGGTCCATAGTCCAAGCACGCACATTTCCGCGTCATGCCATGGCGTATTCACTTCATAGAAGTAAGAAACTTTCATATCTGCCTCCCACAAGATAATTGTTTTTATTTTTTATCACGCATTCGCCAGAATGCGTGAGCTGCTATGGTTCCTCCTACTGATAAAGTTAAGAAAAGGTAAAAGGGGGAGACAAGCACGGTGAGTAAAATGGAGGAGATAACACAGACAAAAACACATATCGTGTATTCTCCCCAGGGTGAGATCAAATAACGGGGCGTATTAAGTATGCCTTTTAAGTACCATTTCCAGAATTCCATAGTTCTTACCTCCCGAAAGATAATGCACCTTATCTTCCGTTATTCTTCTTCGATGGAGCCGGCGCGGACCTCGCAGCCGATCTCCTCGCATTTCTCTTTGATTTCTGCATGGACTTTCTGGGCCCGTTCGTAGATTTTATTGTCCTGCTCTTCGTTGATCTCCCAGATGTCTCCGCAGTATCTTTCGAGCCTTACCAACTGACCCTGTACTGTGTAGGAAGCGATTACTGACAGGAGTTTGATATTCGGAGAGAAGCTGGAGTTCTTGAATAGATTGGTGATACGGACTATCTTCCGATCCGGGGTGTCCTTGGCGAGCTCCTCGAGGAATTCGCCAACGTCGTTGAATAAGACTTTCATATTAACCTCCTTTCAAACTACGTTAATATTCCAGATATCGCTGCCGGCGTACTGCCCCAGGATATTCTCGGCATCTTCGACCTTGGAGCGCTCGTGAAGTGCTTCATTGGTCACTCCGGTGGCCTGTTTGAAATAGAGCAGGGCGTCGATTCTGTTTTTATAGGCGGCCACTTCTTGGACCAGCCCCTGGTAAATGATGATAACGATATGAATCATGCCGGTACCTCCTCTTACTTCCATTAAGCTATTTTGACATAAATGTACTTTGCCTTAATTGATATTGATTCGCCTTGCGACAGAGGATGGCCCTTTCCCGCTTTAAGATCGTCGGCATTTGCTCCTACAAGCGCTATTGTAGAGTAGGGGTTGGTGTAAAAAATTTCATCACCTTCAATCAGCTCAACCTTATAAATAAGCACGTGAACCTCCTCTGCAAGATAAGAACAGTTATTTTTCATTGGAAGCTTTCCAGCTTCGAGTCCCCGGGAAGATAGAGGGGGTGCTTCGGATTGCCGCTTTTTGTCAAGCCGAAACAGTAGGGATGGCTGAGAAGCTGCCATACGGTGTGAACCCTCGATTCTCTCCAGGCAACCTTTTCGATGCCATCTCCCCATCCGCAGACAGTTAATTTTGATAATCCTACGGCCATCTGGATTGCCGGAATGTTAGCAGGATGGAGTGCCGTCTTGAGTTTTAATTCTTCTGGATATGGGGTAACCTGGCTATAGAGATTACAGGCGTAAAGACCGCCGTACCCCCATTTCTGGGCGAAGTCGCATAAGCGGTGTATCGTTGGATCGTCCTCGACTTCATTAGCAGTAGAAGGGTTTAATCCGATAAAAAGCATCCGGGGCTCGCTATCCCAGAAATTCCATAGCAAAAAGCGATGGGTTCTGTCTTCATTCATCACCGCTCCTCTGAACTGGCTTATCAATTTATACCTCCTGCAAAATAATTGATATTATGTTTTACTTCTTTTCCCAGTAGGGACATTCGTACTCCGGCTCGGCGAGCTCTTCGAGTCTCCAGACGTTAATGAATCCCCACCTGGCATACTCCTCGCGGAGATCCTCCTGCCCGTGCTCGGCGAGGTTTTCCATCATTTCTCTGCTCGAGCAGTTCACTCCGTCCTCGGAGTCACCCGGTGAAGGTGGATAGTCGATTTCGCCGTGCTTACAGGTACCGCACTGTTTTATGGCAGTTTTCATAATAACCTTCGCTAAACAGCTCAGCTACTTGTGGTTAAGCGCTTTCCTGGCGACCCTCTCGACCCATTCGGTCAGGGTTTCGTCTTTCAGGGCGGCGTCTGCCTTTATCTGCTTCCAGAGCTCCGGATCGGCGTTCCTGAGATGCTGGGTTTTGGAAGTCTTTTCGGTTTCTGTAGTCATAGTGATACGAGTCTACCATGTATCACAAGTGTTGTCAAGTTCTTGGCCAGTCAGCTCATATCGAAGCCGAGCTGCAGTAGCTCCTCCTCCTTTTTCTTTTCTTTCTTCCCTTCTCTGTCGACCTTTTCCGTCCTCTTTCTATGTTTAAGCCTCTGCTCGTAAATCCAGTACTTGAGGCGGTTTAGCATATCCATCTGATACCGGCTAAGTTCCTCGACAACGAGGTCCGCGGGAAACTTTTGAGTGTCGTCCTTGTTCTTATGATAATTCCATACTTTACCGGTGACGTAGAAATAAATCTGGGACCAGTCGTGCCCCATCGGGGCCTCAAGGCTGGCCGTGTAGAGGTAAGCGACGGCCTCGGCATCGGTGCCGGTCATGAGTCCGGACCTTACTCCCTGCATATTCATAATGAGGCGCTCCATGGTGATCGCTTCTTTCAACCAGGGAGGAAGCGTGTCACCCCAGCCACCCGGCATAACGATAATCGGGTCGGTAAAAACACCGACTATTTCTCCTATCCACTTTTCATCTTTGTTTGACAATATATCTCCTTTGAATATGTAGCCCCGGAGGGTGCCCCGGGGCTACACGGCGCCGTTATTCGTATTTCATCGGCATTATCAGCACTCTCGGGTGGTTGTGGCTGTGGAAGGCAATTGGAGCTGATTGTCCTGTCCAGGACAGGGTCATCAGCCCTTCCTTCCCGTTGAGGTAGTCAAGGATATACTTGGCATTGATGGCCAGCTTATTCGGAACCCCTTCGGCATTGAGAGTGCTGATTGAAGATTCTGCCCGAAGATCGCCGTCGCCGGCCCAGATGGTGGCCTGGCTGTCCTTAAAGTCCATCCGGACCATGCCGGCGCCCTCTGATGCCATGCTCTTGACCCGGTTGATGGCCACCTCGAGCTCCGGGGCATAGAAGCTGGCTTTAAGCACCGGCTCGTCTTTCGGTATGAGCTTCAGGAAGTCCGGGGGATTGCCCTGGATGAGCTTGACGATGGCCGTCAGCCCCCTGGCGAACCTGAACTGTATACCCTTCTCTCCGTCGACGGAAATGTTAACCATCTTCTTGGCGGTAAGAGCGGGTATCAGGGCATCGGTCGACAGGGCTGCCCGTGGTGATTTCTTCCACAGGTGCTCGAGGACGGGTATTGATTCCAGCGGCATCACCAGCGTGCGCTCTTCCGGGAACGAGCCATCCAGCTCGGTATCCGCCATCCGGAACCCGTCGCCGGCGACGGCCTTGATTTTCTCACCCAGCATGAGCGTTATACCGTTAAGAACGGCCCGATCGCTTTCCTTGGCCGCGTATTTCCGGAGAGATGCAAGTCCCGGTATCAGGTTATCTCCGTTCAGGTCGGTCTCGGCTGCCGCGGCGAATTCCGGTACGGCGGGGAAGGTATCCGGGTCCTTGGTGGGGAAGTTGGCGCTGCCGCTCGACCATTTGAGTGACAGGCTCCCCTTCGAGCTCTTGAACTTGAGCTTTTCGGTCCCGGCTACATACTGCAGGACGTCCATAACCTTCTTGAAGGGAACCAGTGCCTCGATATCGACTTCGGGCAGGGGCATGACGACCATGGTGTCCATGTCCGTCGCCACCGCCTTGCCGTCCTTAAGGAGGATACACTTCAGCACTTCGAGAGAAGGCTTCCCGGGTACCGCCGGTTTCAGCAGGTACATTATATCCCTGAATTTGGATACATATAATTCCACGTTTTCACCTCCTTTCCGGTCGATTATTCAGTAGCATCGGGTGACCAGCTCCGGTGCCGGCGAGTTAAAAGAAACTCGGCTGCTTATCGTCAGCCTTCGGCGTTGAATTCTTGGAGCGCTTGGAAGTCGATTTTGTCGCGGCCGGCTGGGGAGCCGGCGGTTCCGGCAGGTCGGCTTTCGGATATGTCGGGCTCTCGGCCCACTGCTTTTTGGCAGTCTCGACTATTTTCGGGACTCTCTTGAGAGCTGCCGCTAGGGTGCCCTTGAAGGTCTCGTACACCGGATCGCAGCCCGGGCTCTGGACACCGACCATGTAGTTTTTGCCCCTCGAGTTGATGACGATTTTCAGCTCGTCGAAATTCTTCGGCTTCTCCGGCTCTTTGGGCTCTTCGGTTTCTGGAGCCGGTTCTTCAGCCTCTTCCTCTTCTACCTCTTCTTCGTTCTCTTCGACAGTGGTTTCTTCATCGTCCATGGGCGTACCTCCTTTCTCTATTATTTTTCGATGTTAGCTCTTTGACTTTTATTCCGAGCATTCGGGCGACCGTTACCGGTTCTGCCGGCACCACGTGAAGGGTACCGGCTTCCATATCGATATATGCTCCCATCCAGGCTAACTCGCCCTTCATGAGCTTCTCGACGAATTCCAGTACCAGGAATCCCATAGCCTGGTTGATCAGCGGGCTCTGCTCGTCCGCAATGACGGCTTCGGCACAGTCCTGCTCCGGCTGCCGTGTTTCCGGCGCCGGCGACAGTAGCCCCGAAAGCTGTATGGGGGGATACGGCAGCGCCGATACCGTGCCGGCTTTCTCATCGAAAGCTCCCGCCAGATCGGGGAAATGACGGGTATTTCCTATCAGGACTTGTCCCGATGAATGACCGTTGCCGGCGTCTATCCACCAGGTAAGCCCGCCGAGGGACTCGGCTATATCCCGCCTGGCGGCGGCGTTGTCGACGCAGCTAATTAACAGGCTGTAAATAACGGTCGAGTGCATGCCGCCGCCCATATTCTCCTCGAACATGTCGCCCATGTAGGGGTAGACGCTATACTGGATGGGGCGCCGGTACTGCCGCGCGAGGCGCTCTGCCAAAACCTGGCTCTTGAACTTACCGATATCCTCTTCGAAGAAATGCTGCCGAAGCAGGTTATGCTGCTCGACCCTGTCATGGTCGATTAAAAGCAGCTCATACTCCTGTCGGTTTATCAGCAGCCGGCAGAGACCTTCAGCGACGAAACCACCTGTCCCACCACAGCCGACCAGAGCTATCTTTTTCTTCGCGAAATTCTGCTCTGCAGAGATCCGGAAACTCATACTGGGTTATCACCTCCTCTTCAAGATATTCCTTGGCGCCTTCCAGGGCGCCGTCGAAGACCTCCGACCATGAAAGGTCGTCGAAATAGCCGTATACGCCGATTCGCAGCCTGATGACCGGGGTTTTCGACAGGTTTCCGACTATTCCATAGATCTTCAGACCCGTTTCGTCTTTATCATCCGTATAGCTGAAGCCTATTTTCATCTCGCCGTGGGAGTGCATCTCCAGCACGATTTTATCGCCGGCTTCATAAACGATGCCACCTCCGGATTTATCCTGGACCGGGACGTAGAACTTGTATCCGAAGTCTCCCTTCACGGCGACATAATGCTCTATCCGGGTGTCTGTCATAAATACGTCGAGGGCGAGGTCGAAGAACCTCCGCGGGATGCTCCCGTAGAGGAGATTCAGCTTCTTATCGATCGGCGGCAGGCCGCGGACCTCGCAGCGAGCCACCGGTATCCTGGCTGAAATCAGCTTGTTCTCGGCCTCGATGAAGAGACCGTTGCCGGCCAGGATATAGTCGTAGAAGATACCCCTATCGCCGGCGAGTCCCTCGCCGGTGTTTATCAGATATCCCACCTGTTTTATCATGCCAGCTCCATCATCATCAGGTCGCTTATTGTCCCGTGCTTGACCAGGTCGTTCTTCGGGAACGCCTTTTTACCATCGAGGTGAGCCCAGAGGTAAGCGACATTCTTCGGAAACATCCGAGACCGGTTGTGAAGGTCGGCCGTCTCCGTGAAAAACGACACGAAGAAGGAATGGGGGATATCGGCTGCCCTCTCCGGATACCGGTGATTGCCCGGGCAGGACCTGCCGCTGTCAAAAATATTGCAGAGCGGCGCCTTGAAGACCGGGTCCCGCTCTTTCGTCGGTTTCTTTTTCACCGCGTATACCCAGGGCGGTTTGCCCGGCGAGCATAGGAATATGAGCCCGGGCAGGGGTATGGTGAAGCGTTTCGGCGGCTTGCCGAGTTCCTTCTGCAGGGCGAGGGTTCGAATCTTCGGTTCCGTGTAGATGGCGAAGAACGGGCCCGCTCTGGTGTTCTCCCACCAAAGGGTATTCGCCGGCAGGAGTCCGGTACCGAATGACAGCTCGTTGGCCAGTGCCTGAGCCACGTCGAAAGCCGAGACTATCCTAGTGGTCGTTGTTTCCTCGCCGAAGAAGGTTAAAACGACGGCCTGGTGATGGAAATCCAGCCTGGCTCTCAGCGGATCCGGCGGTATGTTCAGCTCCTCCGGTATCGCCCATCGATGGGCTGTCCCTATTACCATATGAACCTCCTCAATATTCTTCCGGGAAAAGGACGGTAGTTACCGACCTGTCGGCCTCGGTGATTATCCAGATTTTCGGGTTCAGCTCGTAGGCTGAGAAAATCCGGAGATTCCCCTCTTTGACTGCCAGGTCGTTTTCCTTCTTGTCGTCTTCCGACATATCTCCCCAGTCGCCGTTGTAATGGCGATCGAGGCTCTTATTGACGGCAATCCTGAATTGGTCGTCGTCTTCCATCCTTTCCAGGATTCCGGGCGTGACGACCAGCTGTCCGCCAGGGAATTTACTTCCTACTATTCCGACCATAATAGACCTCCTTTATGTCAGTACTTGGGCGTTTTCATCCAAAGGCAGAGGCATTTGCTCTTTCGGTATTATTTCCGTTCCTTTCTCCGCGATTTTAATATCCAGGATAAACTCGAGCAGTTCCTTGAAGCGGGGCTTCAGGTCTTCCTCGAGCCATTCATAGGCTTTTGTCATCCGTTCATGGTATTCTCTTACGCGGGGCCACTGCTCGGTAAGGTTATCGACGTAGTAGCGGCTCCAGTCCACCATCTCGTAGCCGTCTTCGTAATTTGCGTCGAGCTGCCAGCAGTCGGTGGAAGAGAATATCCAGTCGACGACCGCGTTAATCATATCGTAGTCGGTATTGTCCAGCTTCGGGTAGAGCTCGTGATATCTGAAGCCCCCTTCCGGGATGTGCGATATCAAGCCTTCCCCGACAAGGTCGGCAGCCGCTTCGAGTATCGGTATCCTGGCATCATCCTCTCCCCATGGTGGTTCTAACAGGGCTATTATGAGGATAAAACCATCCCTCGATGTGGGCGCCTCGTGGTAGTCGGAGAAGCTGAGACCCATGAGGTTGATGGGTATGTCCCGGGTAAAGTCCCCCAGAGGAGTCTCGTCGTAGATATAGGTGAAACTGTCGGCCAGCGGGAAGTACCGGTTGGCGAAGTGGTGCATGAACATCCGTATCTTATCGGTGTCGCTCATCTGGGCCATGATTGCCGTCTCGTGCTCCGGAAGATATTCTCTTATCAGATCGAGGAACTCTGCGACTGACTCGTAGTTGAGCAGCCGGTCGATGACGTGGGCGAGGGACGGGGGGCCGGCGATGAGCTTGTGGGCGAGCATGGCGAGCGGAAATACCGGCTCCAGCTCGTCTTCTATCACGAGAGGCTCTCCCGTCATCATCCGCTGCCTGGCAACGGCCTGCTCGTTAAGGAAACGCAGCGTCTCTAGATCATACATCGTCCTCTTCCTCATCTTTTGCCGCGGCCATTCTCTTCAGGGAGTCGACTGAAACCATGGTATGGCTGCCGTACATCTTGGCTTCCGCGAGGGCGCGGTTGACTTCCGGCTGGATATTCGCCAGCCCTTCGTAGTCCACCTCGCCGTCGACGGTGTATTTATTCGCCAGCTCGATAATGAGGAGGCTCTTTTCGGGCACCCTGCCCAGGGCTGTAACGACCCTGTCGATTTGTTCCGAATCTTTCATTACCCGCCCTTCGTTCCGACCCGCTTCTTGAACTCGTAGATGGTGTCTTCGCCGCGGGTACTTTCCTTGATTTCGGCGTTAGCCAGCTCGGGGAAGAATGAAGTCATGGACTGCCTGACTTCTTCCGGCGTGCTGGCGGGGTCCGGGTCCGGGAATTCTCTGCCGTCGTAGACGAAAATTCTCTTGGTCATAATCCCTCCTTTCGTCGATTAATCTTCTTTGAGGCACTCCTCGCACTTGAGGACTCTGCCGTATTTAGTCCAGTATAGAGCGGTGTTAAATTTCAAGCACCATGGCTGTTTTGCGATCGCGTCGTCCAAGTCCGGGCACTCAATGCCTTCTCCGAAGACGCTTGCGTTATAGCAGAACTCGTTCGTCGGCTTCTCTTTTCTCACGATCAACCTCCTTTAAAGCCTTACATCCATTATGCTCAGTGTAATAAGGATAGCCAGGGAGAGAATGAAGGCTATCCACAGCCAGTTCTTTCTCACTTGTCCCATTTTCTCCTGAACTTATGAATATCGTCTCTGCCGGCGTTCGGCTTGAACTTGATTTCGATAGCCTTGATGAAGTCCGTCTCGCCCCAGAACAGGACTTGCCGGACGATGAACTTCGCCAGGTTGTAATCGATGCCCTTCCTGTATAGGCGGATATAGAAATTGAAGGCAAACACCTGCCGGCTGGTAAGCGTGGACATATCGAGCATATCAGGGCTATCGAGAGCCGACACCAGGTGCTCGATGTCCTTGAAGTCCGAGGGTCCGCACTGACCTATTATTCTCATGCTCTCCATAATTCTGTTCCTGCCGGCAGTCGCTTGTATCCCCAGGCGCTTCGTACCGCTTCCCTGGCGTCTTTCTCGCAGGTATAATATCCTGTAGTCGGCCCGTAAGCGTATACCTGCCCGGGCAGGTGATAATACCACCGGCTGTAGGGCTTCTTGTGGTTCGAGTTGCGTATCCTTTTCGGTCTTTCCGTGAGTATCATAGAACCTCTCTTTTTTATCGGGCGGGGGATGCCAAAGCCGTATCTTTTAATTTCCCCCGCCCGATACACCCCGTTACTCGGGGCGCTTATCGTAGAACTCCGTTATCTTGCCGGTCCCCGGGTCCAGTCCGACGGCGTAGGGTGGTGGTGGCCCGTAGAACTCCGCCATGCTGGCGAGCTCGGCGTGGTAGCTCTCTTCGGTCGGGCAGGTCACCGTGGTAACGTCGCCCTCGGCGTAGGTTATAATCACCCGTTTTCCCGGGTGCACCCAGACGCCGAAGTACCAGGCGTCCTGCTTCGTATCGAACTGCTTCCACCCCTTCTCTGCCGAGCAGATGGTGAAGTCGAACTCGTACCGCTCGGTATGCCTGAAGGACCGCTCGATGGAGTTACCTCTCTCGTTTACTTCGGGCATAGGTCGACCTCCTAATTACGTATTCTCTTTTTAAGCAGCTTGTGATAGACGGCTCCGCAGTTTCTGCACCTCCACCATTGAAGGAAGCCGAGTATACCGATGTATTCTCCTTCTCCGCCGCACAGCGGGCAGTAAATCATTTCTTCTTCCTCCTGGAGAAGTTTTTTCTACCGTGCCGGACTAGTATCCGGACATACTTATTATTTTTAGAGCCTGTAACCAACTCTCTCTTTCGTTTCATAGAGTCTCCCTGCTGGATAATAAAAAGACGGGAGATACCCTTCGTATCTCCCGAAAAATGACGACCTGTTAAAAAGCAAAAGACACCCCCCGTTAACGGGAAGTGCCTTCCGCTTTTTTAGTGGCTGTAATAATCCCGAACTGCTAAAAGAACTTGACTGTTAATCTGATTGACAATCTCATTCGGTAAAGGCTTTCCGTAACGTAAAGCCTTCCGTCTTTTAGACTTAGAGACTTGTTTTAATACTCCGCTTAAATCAACGTATAGCCTGATATAGCTTGAGGCTATCCGAGCCTTAACGAATGGCTGAAGGGTAACACCGCTTACCGATTGCCCATCAAGGTAAAATAGAGGCTGGCTTTCAGCATAGATGTCCCTAGACACAGCGTTAAAACGACCTTCAAGGGGAAACCGCCGTTGCGGTAGTCTGTGAAGTGCGTTCCGTTCAGCTTCAAGTATAGCGTTCTGTAAATCCCTGTCTAATTCCTTCCAGTCGTGAATAAGGTATTCAATATATACGCTGAAATGATGTTCAGGGATAGGGCAATTCTTATGCCCGTATACGCAGAAGCCACGACTAACGGTGAACAAGCGTATTAAAGCCTCTTTACGTTCAGGGGTAAGCCACTGAGGTATTTTAGACATAATACACCCCTTATCGTAAATTTTTCTCAGTAGCACGACAAGGCAGGGGATTGATTGACTTAACCTGAGTCTAGTTAAGGGGAATTTTACCGCTAGGCGGTAACGAGTTCTTTTTCCCTGTCAGGTTCGGGAGTAGCTTCCGCTTCCGCTTCCGCTTCCGCTTCCAGTTGTGCTTCCATTCGTGCCTGTATTGCCTCATTCAACGCCTGTGAGTCGTGTTCTGCGATAGGCTTTCCAGCCTTCACGCAGGCATTTACCATACTGCCGTATTCCTTCTCTTTAGCAGTCGCCACGTTCTCGGTATAGTCCTGAAGGTGAGCCACGAAGTTCTCACGAACCATAGCAACCGCTTCGGAGATAGGCTTGGCAACACGTATCACAGGTCTGCCGTTCTGGGAGAATTTAACCGCCCCGTCTTTATCGTAACCGAGCCTCAGCGGGCAACCGAGAGCCTCAGCGGGAATGGCGGTATCGCCCATAGTGTTAGTGGCGGTAAAGAACGGAAGCCATACGTTCTCAAGGTCAATACTCCAGACACGTCTACTTCTGGACTTCTGAGGGGAAGGCACAACAAGGGCTTTAATATATGAAGGGGTATCGTATTTCACAGTTTCACACTCCGAATTGAATTTCCCCTGCCTTGTCGTGCCACTGAGATTATGACCTGAAAGTGCAATCCGCTTTCAGTCCGTATCTGGTCGTGAAGTGAGTTCAGATACCTTCACCTATTCGCTGGAATGACCTTATCGGCTCGGCTGTCATATATAAGGAAACCGAGTTCGGGAAACCGAGCCTATCGGGTATTTTTTAACGTGCTACAAGTGATACAAGTATCATCATTAAAACACAGGTCGTGCCGTTTGTCAATAGATAATGTATCTTATTTTTCGATATATCCAAAAGGCTTTTCAGGCTCGGAAACGATTTTTCGGGCTGGTAAAATAGAAAAAATTTTCCGTCTATAATATGAAGGATTTTTTTTGAAAAATTCGGCTGGTCGGTTCGGCTCGGTTTTTATCGGTTCGGGCTTGCTCGGCTGGTCGGCTGATATTCGGGGTCTACCATTTCGGGAAGGCTGGAAAAGTCCATCTCGGCTCATACCACGACTCAGTCTCGATTATTGGCAGAGATAGGCTCGGAGAGGTTTTTTGGCACTCAGTGCCAAAACAGG
This sequence comes from uncultured Dehalococcoidales bacterium, assembly GCA_964543495.1. Lineage (GTDB taxonomy): Bacteria > Chloroflexota > Dehalococcoidia > Dehalococcoidales > UBA2162 > CAYVOV01. Next base: position 29,084 of record CAZIYN010000001.1, read on the forward strand.
CTCGCTAGTCGGTTCTATACTTCCTGTAGTGAGGGGACTCTCTCGTTCTCAGTGCAGGGGCTTCTACAGAGGGCAGCTCTTTACCATAACCGCCCAACGTTCTCGAGCAAAGCAGGCACTTGGCGTCTCCCGTCCACTCGTCCAGGTAAACGTTGCCCCCGCACCGGTGACACCGGAAGGGAAAGAATATCCTTCTTCTGTCGAGTGTAGCTTTCAAGGTATAATCGGTCTCCCTTCCTTTTCTAAGGGGCTATATTTCGATTTCAGGGCTTCGTTTTTTCTCGGGGCCTGGAACTCTTTCTACCTCCGTGCTCAGATGGTCGGGTGAGGGTGCAGGACGAGGAAGGACTCGCCGCATCGGCAGTGGTACTCGGCGCCCGTCAGGGTCTTGTGATGTCTCTTCGCAAAGGCCCGGCACTGCGGGCATCTCTGTCTCTTCGGCATATCCGGCCCGCCCTTGCTCGTATCGATAATCCGGAACGGGAACTCCCACCACTTCCTGGGCGGCCGCTTCTTTTCTGGGACCTCTGCCGGCGCCGGCTGCTCCTTCTTCTTCCTGGTGAAAAACTGCTTAATCTTTGTCAGGCACATCTTCTTCCTCCTCTTCAGGATCGGGAGTCGGGGCTATGACCAGCTCGGTATTGCCGTCCAGGAGTTTCCGGAGCAAAACGGGGCGCCCGTATTTCTTCCAGAGATTATCGAGAACCTGGCTCTCCTCCTCGGTGGTTGAGGTTACGATAATACCCGGGTACTGCAGGGGGCCTGTTTCTAATTGAGCTAACATTTTTATCTCCTCTATTAAAGCTCCTCGAGAACCCTCTCGACTCTTTCCTTTATAAGGACCTGCAGGTCGTTATCGATGTCGACCGGCTCGTATTTCATCCTTCCGTGGCCGCTGCCTCTCCGGTAGGGGTCTAATTTCCTGGCTTCTCTCTCGGCATCGGTGAGCTTATCCTTTCCCCCGAACTGGTGGATGAACGCCTCGAGGGGGAAGGGTTCGGGCGTTTCCAGCCTGTCTCTCGGCGCGATCTGCCCGCAGCAGGGGCATCTGAATACCGGTGTTTCTGGCATTTTACTTCCCCGCCTCTTCTATTTCATTAATATAGCCATTCAGGTCCAGAGCTAAAGCATCGATTCTAGGTTTGCTCGCTTCAACGCTTACAAGATTTTTGAGGGCTTGCCTGGTTGTCTCGAGCGCCTGGCAGACTTTTTCGATTTGCTTATCCTGTTTCTTTATCTTCTCCTCGAGGGCCCGGGACCTCAAATCGCTCCGCTTGTGAAGAAGTGCCATCGAGTAGGCTCCGTAGAAGTATTTAGCACTTCCGTCCTCCAGTAGCTCTTTCGCAATTTCGTTCAGCTCATCGATGTCCTTGGCATCTGCTATCCGGTTTAGTGTTTCGTCCATTTCTCTTCCTCCTTACAATTTCGAGCCGCAGCTCGGGCATTCGCCTTTCATTATATCCTCGTAGCTGAGGTCTGATGTGCAGACCTGGCACTTGAATGCTCCTGAAGAGAGCATGGATTTCATAAGAACGTTCATTATCTTACTCAGTTCAGAGGAGCTCTCGGCAAGTCTCTCTACCGGTTGCGGTATAGTCAGCGGTCGCGGATATACCATGCGCAGCCAGTCCCCAACCAACCATTGTACCATCGCTTCCGGCGCGACTCCTCTTTCTTTACTCTGCTCTTCCAGTTTACTGTAGACCTCATCGGTCAGTTGAATTGTGAGCTCCATAACATCACCTTCTTTACCTTCTCTTTTTGGACCCGGCCGTCGCCACCATGGTGGATATCGGCGACCTTCTTACCGTCGACCTTAATCTCGATACCCAGGCTATCAATTTCCTCCCGGGTATGGTCGTTTTTGTGTATTCTATACCATTCTTCAGAGATTAGCAACGCCGTTTTTCTCCGCTTTCGCCAGTTCGTCGGACAGCTCCCCGCCGGTGATGAGCAGGTACCTGGCCGTGGTATTTATATTAGCATGTCCCAGGAACTGCTGCACGAAGGCCAGAGACATGCCCTTCCGGAGAAGGTCCACCGCCCTGGAGTGGCGGAGCATGTGGGTGCTGACTTCCGGATGCCCGACCCTTCCGCCGAGCTCTTTGAGAGTTTTATAATAATAGGTATAGGGGCGCGGGAAAATCCTTCCTTTCTTACCTTTCGCGTATTCGGCGATGACCGGGTAGAAGTCTTTGGTTATCACCTTCAGCCGGTAGGTCCCGCCCTTGGCCAGGACCATCACGCCGGCAGGGGTGATGTCCTTCTCCTGGATGCCCATCAGCTCGTTGATGCGGCAGCCGAGGGTGAACTGGGTGAGGACGTACATCCTGTCGTCTTCGTTGTCCGCGGCATCGGCCATCTCTGCCACCGACTCGGGCGGCACGTACCGGATTATTTCATTCCGTATGGGCGTGAACAACCGGTGAGAGAACGGCCATGGCTCGCCCGGGTTCTTGTACTCGCGGTATGCCTTGATGGCCGCCTTGTGCCGGTGGAGCGAGCTGGCGCTGTAGGATTGCAGGAACTTCAGTATCTCCTGGTCCGTGGGCTCTTTGCCCTTGATGTAGGAATTGAGCTGCCAGAGGGTCTGCTCGTAGGCCCGCTGCGTGTTCTGAGAGAGGCCGGCTATCGACTTGATAAAGTTCCGGATATCCATTACGCAGTACTCCCTATTTCCACCTCGGGTAAAACTTGAGTCGTTCCGCATTTCGTGCACTCTAAACGAATCCTGTCATCTGCAGCTGTCGGCGGGAGAATAATAAACTTTTTCTTTTCTCTACATACAAAACAATAGTAATTCCGGATATACATCTACTTCTTACCTCTCAGCAGGCAGCCCCAGAACCGGTGCTCGGCATCGGAGAGGTGCTGGGGGAATCCCGCCAGGTAAACTACCACGGTATGGAATAGTCGTTTCATTTTCTCTTCTGCCCGAGGTCCGGAAGGTTGTCGATCATCCTTTTGAGAGCGTCGGCTTTGTCGTCGAGCATGCTGATTCTCGAGTCGAACCTCGCCCACATCAACCCGGCGCCGATGAGGAATCCCACTATCATCCCGCCGGCGGTCGCTATTATTAACCAGGCAAAGTGTATCATAATTCCACCCCGCTGCCGGCAGCCCAGTCTTTGTAGAGCTGCTCGGCAAATTTTATAATCTCGGTATGCATATCATACTCGAGCTGCGAAAGACAACCGCGAACGCATTCGTCACAGGCTTCATCGCTGTCGTCTTCACACCCATCGCAGATTTCGTAGAGCCTCGGGCTGAACACATCGGCATCATATTTCATCAGCCTTTCGAGGTACCCGGGCTTATCCATGCCATGGGTTAATATCGCCTCGAACTCTTCGCTATATCCATACCTATCACTCATTTCTCCTCCTCCTTTTTGCGCCGGCGGGGAAGTACACCCCTTAAAATACTCCCCCGCCAGGTCGAATCGCGGGGCAGGGTCACGGCAAGGGGTTTTTAAGAGAAAACAATAGTTCAGTATTAAAGTTCCACTTGCTGACGACAATTATGGAATGTGTGACGAGATAAGTAACCCTCGCTATCCTGCCCCCAGTTTCTCATTTATTACGTCAAGACCATCGTCGACAGGGCACCGGTCCGAACCCTCTTCATACTCCGGATGCATGCATTCCATGGAGTTTTCAATACTGTTACATAGCGCGTGCCCGCACTCGAGACACAGCGGATTAATGGCTGCCGGCAGCTCTTTCATATTACTTTTCTCCTCTTCTCCTTGCCGCAGCATACGCAAACCGCCACTTCGTACTTGGCGTTGAACGGATCGGGGCGCCACTCGCCGTAGGAGTGGAACCCGAGTAAGCATAATACGCAGTCAATCATCGTGGGCATTACGGCACTACTCCCAGCAAAACAGGGTTGATATCCGGGACTACGAACGTGGCCTCGACCTTCTCGAATACCCCCAGCTTGGCCACTATTACCCAGTTGTCGCCTTCCTTTCTCCCCGATATAGGCTTAAATGGCGTATCCTTGACAAGCTTATTCGCAATTCCGGTGGCTACCGCAGCATCAAACATCTTTGCCCTCCTGGATGCCCCGCGGGGCCCGTTTAAACGGCTTCTACCGTCTTCCGCCCCCGGAAGGTCGCGGAGTTACCGGCTCCACGTCCTGAGTCTGGAGGACCCCGCTTCCGGGCATATATCGAAAGATAACATTTATTACTTTGCACGAAATCCAGAAAGTTGTCAAGCCCACGCCTGAAATGAAAACTACCCTATTACATCATGTGGTAATGTGGTAAAACGGCACTAATATTTTTGCAATTTTTCCGTTTACGAAAATCCGGAAACTCGGTTGGTAAAACCGCTACCAAAATATTAGTGCTTTTTTGAGCCTGAAAGGGGGAAAACCGGTCATACTTTCGGTCATATTTTACAGTGCTTTGTAAAAATCGCGTAATAATATTAGTAAAATTATTACGGGGAAAATGCCGGAACTACCGCTTCATTACGACGACGTATTCAGTAGGAGAGGCTATAGCGTAGCAGAATTCGTAGCCCTCTTTTGCCATTTCAATGATACTTTCCCCGATCTCATAAGGGCTCTTGAAAACAAGGGTAGCATATTCAACCCCGCCTCTTTCAGAGACCGCTCTGACCAGGGCATGGAGAGAGCTGGGCGTGTGGACTATGTCCCTGTCCCCTATCTTGAACCGGAGCTGCTTTATCTCCTGATCCTCGGGGATTGTATCGGAACCGTCGAATGTTAAATTCACTTTTCTTTACCTCCTGTTGTCTTCCTGATACCCTGGCACTTCGGGCACCAGTATGTGGGCGGGCGCTCGGGCTCGGTCGCCACGGCGCCTAAAGGATTATCGCAGCGGGCGCAGAAGAACGGGACGAATCCTTCCGGAAGAACCATCTCCACGGTGACTTCCTCGCCGTAATCATCGATGTCGACGACCGCAGTTAGACCCACTGTCTCTCCGGAGCCGAGGTTCCCAGCACCAGCTGATACCGGCCCTTGCTGTCGCTGCCTAAAGCCAGTATGCTGCCCCTGTTATACATGTCGTATAGGTCCTGGCTCTCCTGGTTGTTAGACGGGGAAATCACTATCTGCGTCTGGGTGCCGTCCGCCGACCTCTTTACCTTGAACTTCATCACTCCTCCTTACCCTTGAGGCTACATTCGGCGGTATTCCCTGCCTGACAAACATGGCGTATGTGGATTCGGGACAGTTGCTTAAATACTCCGCCTGTTTCTCCAATTCCTCAACCGTCGGATATAGCCTACCCGGTGACACGGATCTGCCCTTTGCTCGCCTTGTCCCACCCGTCCCACCAGAGCTTCGCAATCTGCACGTCCTTCAGGTGGTACGGGTTCTGGTCCCGGCGCCGTCCCTGGGCGTGAGCCAGCGCCCCCTTTATCACGTAGCCCGAAAGCATCGGCATGTCGAGCTCCGTGTCGTCCATCAGTACATTTATTTTCGCCATTTTCTCCTACCTCTCTTTTAGCCTGCTTTGAAGGGCTTCCCGCCCTGCATGAACTGTATCGGGGCGTCTTCAATACGGGACTCCCGGCAGTGAACCAGCCCGCACTTGGCACAGGTCACCAGCCTCTGCTGCAGCATGGGGATGTCTGCTATGGCCGCCTGGACGTTGACGAGCGGTATCATGGTTAGCCTTCCGTATCTCTTATTGTCAGGGACCGGCTTGCCTCTCTGTACCATCAGCTCGGCCGCCATCCCCTCTCTCGTCATGGTCTCACCGCAGTTGGGGCACCTGTCCCATTCCTTCGGGAAATCATCTTCGGAAACCCCTTTCTTACCGTGGAATAACCTTCTAATCCTTGCCAGAAACATCTATTTCTACCTCCTGGCGTCATAATAGGAAAGACCGAGGGATTTGTCAAGGAAAGCGGGGAAAAACCCTATTTTCGCATCCTGGAGCCTCTGAATAGCGGAAGAGGGGACATCATCCCCTCTTCCCCGGGGAGCCTCGCAAGGGGGAGGTACCCGCCCCCGGCGGGCGACCAGGGCTCGAAACCCCTGCCGCCCCTGCAGGGAAAAGCAACCCTGGCTACTTTCCCTTGCTCGACTTGGCCCCGGTTTTATCCTCAACAGCGGCTATACGGCCGGACAGCTCGGTGCTGACTGCGGCACAGTGAGTCTTGAAATCACCCTGCCCCTTGGCCAGCGCTACCAGCCCGTGATCCTCGCTGCTTAATTCCTGTTTGACAGCCTTAACATCATTCTTCAGCACCGCTATGTCGCTTTTTACCTGGGCATCCTCGTTAGCCGTCGTCCTATTATCTCGCTTCCACGTGGCCAGTAGCCCAATGCCGAGGAATATCACCCCGAGTATCGCTATTCCGGTCGCTACATCCATCTTGATCCCCCTTTATATCAAGCCCATCTTGCGCAGCGGGCTGTCCGGAGCGTCCGGCTCCACCTCCCGCCCGTCGGGCAGCGTTATCACCCCGCTGAAACACATGTGGGAGAGATCCTTCTCCGAGGGGATTATGAGCTCTCCTTTCTTGTTGAGGATGGAGTACTTCGCCATGATTTCGCTCATCGGCACACATACCTCTACTTCCTCCCCTTCCTCGGCTTTCGATATGGCTTCTTCCCCGAACTGCTCGACCGCCTTCACGTAAGCTTCCTCGCCCTCGAGAGACGTGCCCCAGATGCCATCGCCGGCTTCGTAAGAGTAGACCTCGAAGTTGGGATCTTTGTAGACTACCTCGAGCACGCCCGTCCGGTATTTGCTTTTCTGCAGTACCGCCTGAATGGAGTTGCATTCACACTTTTTCTCACTCATTGCTAGCCCCCTCTTTTATCGCGCTGACAAACCTCTCTACCCCGAATAATACCATCAGGGTGGTCATTATTATCTCGGTTATGAGGACCGGCTGGTTATCTTCGTATATCATCACCTTGCCTTTGAGCTTTATCATGATTAAGTGAAATAGAACCCACCCGCATGATAAAATAACCAGTAGCCCGCTTATGACGTTTTTCATTACACTCCCCACTGCTCGCCTTCATCCGGCGGCAGGCCTTCTTTACGGAATATGCCTTCCAATTCGAATACCGAGCCGGCTACAAAGTTAGGCCCTGTAACTAAGGCGAGGTCAATCCGTGTAATAGCATTTAAGCTCTCCCATCGATTGGATTGAACGACAACAATATTCTCCTGCCTCCCGTGAAAAGAAATACAATGTTTATGCCTATCTGTCTCCGCATACGACGGAAATATAAATAAGCCTCCACCGAATTCCCCTACGCCCTCATTAGCCGCTGGGCATTTTAACCAATCTTGTATAGCAAGATTTCGGTCGGATGTCACCACGGCGCCGCTTCCATATAGCCTTTGCCGGTCGTAATTCGCAACGACGGCATCTCCATTAATAGTAATAGCGATATCATCATCAAGCGCCGCCTTATCCGATCTCGCATAGACGTTAATCTGCAGAGCTTCGAAGTTCTGGGAAATATTATCAAACGTGACAGTAGCTGTGTCCTCGGTCAGCTCTACCCTCTCGATTATCCGCTTCGGTACCCGGTAAAGGGAGAATAAACTGCCTGCTTTGAAGTCTGTGCCATTGTTAGGCTCGTAACTTAATTTATTTATAGGTTCCGAATTGTCTCTTCTGCCTGAACGCAGGTCAATAACACCCGTTGGTGCGGAACTCTCATGGAAACCTGTAATATTAAACAAGTGAGGCTGATTAGCCTTTGTGTATTGTGATACTATCGAAATTAAAGAACCATACACACTGGCAGTAGCATTTACCGCAGGACAATCACCAATAATTCGGTTATTTTGGCTAACAGAAGAAACAGCTGCGCCTACCCCTCGTAATTGCTGGTTATAATAATTTGCATTTATGCTGTCTTCATTAATATTTATATTAATTGAATCCGTAACACCAACTCGGTCACTTCTACAATAACCCACTACCGCCAAATTGCCTTCTCCCTGGGGAATATTATCAAAGACAGGTAGTCCAGCTCCTCCTGCCAAATCCACTTCTTCTACCAGGTAGCGCTCGTCTACTACTCCCAGATGGAAGGTGCTACCAGCTTGCATATTGCCTGAATTAGCGTAAACTTCAATAGAAGTAATCGCATTTACGTTTGACCATCTTCCAGTGGTAACTTGAACTGTGGTTTCCAATGAACCGGTTAAGGACAAAAAAGCTTTCTGGTTACTTGTATTGAAGGCGTGGGGAAAAATAAGAATACCACCGCTATAGGCATTAGCAATGTTCGTTCCATTAAAAAGGCCACTGTGGGCATAAGAAGTTGAATCATATCTACTAGCCGCAGCCGCAGCGGCCGTTCCTCTGATTTCTTGGCTAGAGTAATTATTTCCTCCATCGCCGTTTAATCTGAAGGCTATCCATCGGTCAGCCGCATCCGAGGCCGCTGCATTAATTAGTATTACTAGATGCCTTGAAGTAATATGCTGCCGGGCATCCCAGGCTGCCACCAGGTCATCGATATTCGAGAAAGTGACACTGGCCTGGTCAGTCTCTATCTGAATTGTCTGAAGTATCTTTACAGGTGCATTAAGCATCAGTCTATTGCCATCCCTTCATCCGGAGGGAGCCCCTCCACGCGCAGTATTCCTTCGAGTTCAATCACCGTGCCGGCAAGGAAGTTAGGGCCATTCAGTGGGGCTATTGAGATAGATGTTATTGCATCGGTAAGCATATAGATATCCGATACTATGAAGACAGAATTGTCCGAATTGCCGTAAAGACCGAAACAGTGTTTGTAACGGTCGGTTTCAGCATATCCCGGAAATATCAGGGTGCCGCCGTCGAACTCTCCCGCGGGACCCGTGCCGCTTACCAGCATCCAATCCTGGTCGGCATTGGTTCTTACCGCGGTAACCACGGCGCCAAACCCGTAGAGCTCCTGGGTGCTGTAATGAGCTGCAATACCATCCCCATTTATCGTAAATCTCACCGGGTCGCTGCCGGCTGCCCGGTCGGTCTTTGCATAGACGTGGAGAATAAGAGCTTCGAAGTTCTGGGGGATATTACTGATAGTAATGGAGGCCGCGGCAGCGTCCAGCTCTACCCGCTCGATAATTCGTTTCGGCACACGGTAGAGGGAGAAAAGCGAGCCAGTTACGAAATTCGTGCCGGCATTGGGCTGATAGACTATCTTATTAACAGGCTCATCATTGGCTCTCATTCCACTCATAGTCCGAACCTCAGCCGTAGGTCCCGTGCTTTCGTGATATCCGCTTAATGATAGAAAATGAGGATGGTTACCTTTAATATACTGAGAGTAAACCGCTACAAGGGCGCCGAATACATTGGCCGTGGCATTGGCGCCGCTGACCATACCTATTTCCTGGTTTACAGGAGATGCCGCCGCGGTAACCGCTGCCCTGGCCGTTAACTCCTGAGCAGGATAATTGCCGGCCGTCGTATCGTCGTTAATTGAATGCAGAACCTCATCTTCGACGGCCGCACCATCTGTTCGAGCGTATCCTATTAACACCAGGTCACCCTCCCCTTGGGGAATATTATCAAATATAGCTGTCGCTGTCGGAGTTAATTCTTCCACCAGATAACGCTCGTCAATAACACCCAGGTGGAACGTGGAGCCGGCAAGGAAATTACCGGTGGTGCCCAGCAGAAGACTGATTATCGCGTTCGCGCTTGCCCACCTCCCAGCAGTCCCCTGCACCGAATAATCAGTTCCACCTCCCAGTGTCAAAATAGCCTTATGATTGACAGTATTGAAGGCGTGGGGAATGAGAATGACACCGCCGCCAAAAGAAGTAGCGCCCCAGGACGCTGCGGGTATCATTGAGGCATTATAAGCCGGCACACCGTCATTCCTTTGAGCAGCAGCCACAGCCGCTGTCCCAGTTATTTCCTGCCGGTTGTAAGTATTGCCAGAATCACCATTGAGTAGAATATATAAATCCCGCTGGGAAACAGCATCCTCACCAGCTGCGTTGATAATAACGACAAGGTGTCTGCTGGTTACCCGAGCGAGAGCATCCCACTCTGCTACTAGGTCGTCTATATCTGAGAAGGTGACAGTAGCCTGAGCAGTTTCTATCTCGATGGATTGCAGTATCTTTATTGGAAGGTTCATCTTACACCCCTATCGTGAGTTCTTCGTCTCTCTTTATCTTGAAGGGGCCTCCTCCGAAAGTAATTCCATCTGTTTCGATATGGATTACTGTCGCAATAGGACCCCAGTCCGCGGCTACAGTTTTACTCACACGCCCGTTCTCATCAGTCGTAAATTCTGTATTTATCGTCTCTCCCAGGGTAACCTTTGCGCCTATTAAAGGCTCACCGTTTTTTAATAACTGAATACTCGCTATTGCCATTATTGACCTCCGTTAGTTTCTCCAGGCATCGCCCGCCTGAAGTAGAACTGGAATATCAGGGTTCCGATAACTATAAAGAACTGTGTCACTCCTCCGAGCCCAAGCCCGGTAAGGAGTGCCATCAAAGGGTCGAGTGTGTCAGGGTTATTCGTTACCAGCTTCGTGAATATTACTATTGCGAATACCAGCCAGATAAGTAGTACCCCGCAGTATACCAATGCCAGGATATCTCTGAAATTCTTTATTCTCATTTTACCTCCTAGTTCGGAGTACTCGTCGGAGAAGTGGCTACAGTGACACCAATAGCTTCAGCATCATTTCCATCATCCACCGATGTCTCAGTATCGTCGGTTACGGATGCCCTGGTAGGAGATCCGTAATTTTTGTTTATATCGACGCCTATCTCGGTTAATTTCCGGTAACTATGGGTGTGAGCATCGAAGACCGCATGGCTAACGCCGGAGGCTACCTCTTCCGTTTGCTTGGCCATTACTTCTCCTATGACTCGGCGACGTCTTCGTAATCGTATTCCATATTGCCGGCTGCATTGCGGTGTATACCGTAAATCTTGTATTCTCCGCTCTGCGGGTCGCTAACCATAATCTGCCGGTCGGCGTCGGCCAGCCCCATAACCGCAGTCTGAATCTCGGCTCCAGTCAGGTCCGCAGTCGCGTTATCTTCTATTCCGGAGAGCTTCGTCTGCTCGGTTGCAGACATCCGCTTGTAGGTAGACCCGTCCGGAATCCCGTCCAGATCTGAAGGAGTAATTACCTCTGCTGTCTGTTTTGCCATTGTCTTCCTCCTTTATGGCTCGGGCGTATCTTCATATTCGTATTCCAGGTTGCCCGCAGCGTTTCTCCATATATTCAATATTTTATAACCACCGCTGGGAGGGTCGCTTATCAGATGTAGCCCTTCAAGGATTTCCTTTACTCTCTCATCTCGAACGGCATCCGTGCTGAGACCTCTACCAGTATAGCTTGCTCCTCCAATATCGTTTTCTCTTCCACTTGTCATATTTTCCTCTACAAGTGATTCCATACCTTTATGTTTCCGCCTCTCAATACACAGGCAGTAGCAACAGCTCCATTATCGATTGATAATACCCAGTAACAGGCTCCCGCAGCTGCCCCTGATGGGATATTAGCCACAGTGGTAATGCTGCCTTTATATTGGTCGTTGACATAGAAACGGACTTCTACCCCGGGTATGTGAACCATCCTGACGCGATATACATATAGAGCGGTCATAGTTGTATTGAGATTAACCGTCGATCTTCCGGCATTAAAGGATTCTCCGTAGATATCGTAATTCTGTATTTCTATACCCAGTCCATCGGCTGCCAGAACTCCTTCTCCATTTGCTTGTTTGAGCTGGAATCTACCTCTGATATCAGCATGCGAACCAGCATCCCTTGACAGGTCAATAGCATATTCTATTCGATTATCGAAATGAACCCTGTCCCACTGACCTGCGCCATCGAAGGACGAATTCACCATTACACCCGGACAATGGAAAAGTCCATGGTCGCCTCCGGCAGCTGCGCAGGATACCTCGGCAAACGTCGTATATAACGTGCCTCCTCCTGTTCCTCCATGATTGGCCGTCCATAGAGAATTGATAGGCACCTGGAATGACCTTCCCTGCCTTTCTAATAGCTCCATAACGAATTCCGGAGTGGCGAAGATGGGATTGTCTTCCTGGTATTCAGTTATTCCATACCTCTTTATAATCCGCGTGAGAGCCGGGTTAAGAGGTCTCTCCTCTTCCAGCCTTACCACCGGTTGCCCGGGGAAATTGGTAACGCCATGGTCGGGATTGATAATCGTCGAGAAGAGGCCGTTTATAGTGATATTATGCAAGTTCGAATTCGTAGCGAACTGGATATCCACCAGCCCCGCGTCTACATCGAAATCCCTCAGTATCCAGCCGTCCTGTGCCCCGGCAGTTATTACCGGTGTTACTCCATCAAGCGTGATCCGGGTTGATAGTCCAGCACCGAATATTTCCACGTCATCTATTGCCCTGAGTACTTGAGCGGTAAGGGCAAAAGTGCCATACCCGAGTTCAATCTTTCCTCCGCCGACTGACAAAGCATTCAGGGCATGCTGGATCTGCATGCCGGAATGAACCTGGAAGTGTCCCGGGTCTTTCCTCAAAACAACGTTTGCGTTTGCCAGGTTGACGGTACTGCCGGCAGTGGTTTCATCCGAGTCGCCATCAAGCTCTATTAATCCGGAAGCGGCTACCTCGAATAATGAGACTTGCTGGCCAGCCCACCTGTTTCCACCTCCGGAAATAGTGGCTGCTGCGATATTAACATACATCATCACGCCCTGGTCACAGGTGAAATCGTTTCCGATAAGGATACCATCCGCAGCGGCTGTATCAACATGTATGAGATGGAATCCGGCGGCGCCACTGGCAATATTACCGTAGTTATGCTTAAGGCTGAAATTTCCACCACCGGTTATATCCCATACCTGATGAGCAAAAGCGCCAGGCGTAATGATTTCTATTCTTACTCTTTCGAAGGTAAAAGAAGCCGCAGCTCCGCCGTCAGTGATGAGGGTTCGAGCCTGCGACGGGCTGTCGAGCTGGATGGTCACGTTTTCGATTTCCTGGTAACCAGCTGCTAAGGTGATTATATCATCGTCATCAAACTGGTAGAGCCGGACAGCATTCCCCGGCCCTATACCTTTCAAATGAACATAGGTATTCATGGTGATGTTTTCGTTATAGATTCCAGGATGTATAAGGACAGTATAAGGATTCGCCGCCGCGGGTACCGGAGCATCGGCAGCCGCCATGTCAATAGCGTCCTGTATCCACATCCCTTCGTAAACTTCGTATTGCTGTTTCCCGTTTTTAAGGCAGACAGTACCGCCCACGATATTTTCAGCCGCCTCGGTAGTTACCGAATCATTGTTGAAAACGATGGTTCCATTGGTAACGCTGAACATACGACCAGTGCCGGCCCATCGATTTCCGCCTCCGGTTATGGTGCTTGCCACCAGGCAGAGCACATGGGTAGAGTTGGCATTCTGGAAGGTGAAATTATTGTTTATCAGGTGGATAGTTGCAGGGTTATTCTGGCTGGTAACGGTATAAGATCCTCCGGTACCTCCGATATTGTGATAGCAATTCTCTACCCGGAGGTCCGTCCCATTTCCTTCAATAACAAAAACATTGATTACTACTGCGCCCGGTGTGGTCACCTCGAAAATCACATTTCGAAGGACAGTACTGACTGCAGCAGCACCATCCCGGACATGTGCACGCCCCCCTGCCGGGGTGCCCATACGCAGAGTAACATTCTCAACTTCACCATCGTCAATAGTGAGAATATTATTATCGTTCTGGTATATGACAACAGATCCGGAAGGGCCCATACCCTTCAGGTGAACGTTAGCTGCCATGGTGATAGTTTCGTCGTAAATGCCAGGCCATATCTGCACTGTATAAGGAGCCGCGGCTGATGGTGCCGGCACCGCCTGCGTAGCGCACCAGTTAATTGCCGCCTGAATCGTTATAAATTCCGACAGACCGCCCGGGGCAATGCCTACCCGCACAGTTCGCGGCATTCTTTTCAGTTTAGCGTCTATCTCTGCCATATCTCACCGCCTTAACTCTTTCTCGCCATGGCGAACAGACCAAGCCCCACGGCTCCGAGTAAGAGAACCGTAGCCGGCACTCCTCCTCCGGATACCCTCACCACGGTCTTAGCCGAGCTGTCCTGCCCCCACATAGTATCACCCGCTTCACACCAGCATTGAGCAACGATTTCAGCATTCTTATCCGGCATGACGAACGAAAGAGGCCAGGAAACACTGGCCCCGGGTATAATCGTCTTCTCGTAGGTCCCCGGGATTACCTCTCCGTTAACCGTAACCACCGGCTCGGCGTAGAGTGTCCAGCCATGCACGCTCGTTATCACAACCTCAAAATATACGGTCTCGCCCGGAACAAATCTCCCGCCGGACACCTCTATAGCAATCTGAGTTATATTCATATTATCCCCCCTTACGGCCTCTGGAAGTCCTCCGTCCAAAATCTGTTTATTCCGACCTGCGGCGTGCAAGCGCCGCCGACATTGGTATCGAAGTACCAGTTTTTATACATCGGCAAATCCGGAAGGTTGGTTATATGAGTAGCGATCAAAGTCTCATTCAGATAGAAATCAATGGTCCCTACTCCTGCCGGCGTTTGCCGTATGGTGACCCGGAATTTATTCTTAGCGGCCAGGTTCTCACCGAACCCGGTATTAACGGTTTCAGCACCTGCTAGATCGGTAACCGTTTGCAGCGCATTACCGGCCCCCACCAGGGCAAACCCGATAATATTATTCGAACCCCGGTTATCAGCCTGATTAGGAGTCAATCCAAAGAAACAGATAGTGTTATCGAGATTTGCCAGGTTGGCAATCGTCATCTCAAATTCAAAGTGAGACAGGCGGAGGATACTATTAATTCCCCAGTTATCAGGGCCTATCGGGTCCCGGAAAGTGGTAACAAGCCGAGCCGTCTCGTTCGCGTTCGGAGCGCACGTCGCGGTAAGTCCGTCGGCCATCACGCCGGCGCCGGCACCCCTTGCCCACGCAGCACCGGTCGCAGGGTGAGTAAGATTCCACAGGGTGAAATCTATCCCCAGCTCGTCCTGCCAGCCCTCGTAGTACTGCATCTCCGGAGCGCCTATCTGCCCCAGGATAAGGATTATGAGGGCAATAGCCTCACTTATCGCCTCGAGACTGTCAGTCGCTCTATCGAACGTGTGGGCATTATCCTTATTCATTATCCGGTCAAGCAACCGGGTCAGTAATCCTATCATTTTATCCTCTCCTTACCCCATTATTATCGGCAGTAAATCACCATAGAGGTCGGACCGTGACCCTTCTCCGGATAGCGTCGTAAAAGTGACGTCCTGACCGTAGCCCTCTCCGTACTTATTTCTGGCCACGGCCCTGTAATGGTAGCTCTTCCCTCCGGAGAGCGGACCTACAATATCATAAAATGTGGACCCGGTGACAGCACCACTAACCCACTGTGTTTCATTTCCGTAATTCGAGGTCCCGCCATACTGGAATTTCGTCTGGCAGCCACCTCCCCTGTCATTAACTATCTGCCCGTTGAGCTGTGCATCATGCTCCCCTATCACGGAAGCATCAAGAGTTATAACATCGGGGGGCTCTCCGGGAGTCACGAAGCTCATAATGGCGCCATAGGTAGTCCCCACGGCATTCCGCGCAATAGCCATAAAATAAACTGTGACATTACCGCTGGGCACTAGCACAGTCTCGGAAAAGGCCATGCCGGTGTAGAAGGGCGTTTGCCACGCAGTATAATAAGTCGGCCCGCCGACGGTCCACGCGAAACATACATCGCAGGGAAGCCCACCATCATCTGTCAGTGTCCCGTTTAATTTTGCAGTTGCCATTATCTCTGAATCTCCGTAGCATTATTCGTCTGCACCGTAGGCACCGATGCAAGAGACTGAGGGAAAAGACCGAAAGCTCCCGACAGGAAATTCGGAGCTCCAATTCCGGCAATATTCGAATTGAAAACCGGCGCCGCCGGGTTCGACACGTCAATTATGGTGAGGCTACTATCAAACTGGGCTGCCACATAGGCAAACCCATTATAAAAATATAGACAGGCGGGCTGGCCCAGGAAATTTGGAGCCCCAAAGCCCTGTATGCTACCGGAAAGAACCGGGAGCGCAGGGTTGGTCACATCTATTATCGTCAAGGCATTATCATTAAAGGCGGTAACATAAGCCAGCCCCCCAGAGTAGAAAACCTTATTCGCTCCGCCCAGGAAATTAGGTGCGCCGGCTCCTTGAATGCTGCCGGAGAACACCGGGACTGCAGGGTTGGTCACATCGATTACCGTAAGGGCGCTTTCCAGAGTGGCTGCCACGTAAGCATAGTTCCCGGATACATATACACCGCTTGGCCAGGAAAGGAAGGGTGGGATACCTCCCCCGCCATGTATCTCGCCGGAAAATGCCGGAGCCAGGGGATTGGTTATATCGATTATCGTAAGCCCGTCACCCTGGGCGCAAACGTAAGCGTAATTACCCTGAACAAAAACACACTGGGGAGTATTCAGCCAATTCGGTGCGCCGGCGCCGGCTATGTTTGCAGCAAACGCCGGGGCTGCCGGGTTAGTCACATCGATTACTGTCAAACTGTTATCGCCGGCAGCACAAACGTATGCATAATTGCCGTCCACATATACGAAGTTGGCACCTGAGAGAAAGTTCGGGCCGCCGGCACCCTGGATACTTCCTAAAAGAGCAGGCGCCGCTGGATTAGATACATCAAATATCGATAGGGCATTATCGAGAATGCTCGCAACATAAGCCCTGTCGTTAACCACATGAACCCCGTAGGCGCTCTGCAGGAAATTCGGTGCACCTGCACCCTGGATACTTCCGGAGAAGGCCGGAGCTCCGGTCACTGCGTCTATAATCGTTAATGCGTCGTCGTTCGGTGCGGCTACGCACATGTAAGGTGGCATCCCATCTCTCCTCTGCTATCTGGTAGCGTCAAAGAACTCGCAATAGCAGGTAGTCAGCGCAACGGCCACAGCCGTCTGCCTCATCTCGATCAGAACACCAAAGGTGTCCATGAGCGGTCCGATGGTAATCTTCTGCTGATTGGTAGGCTGAGCACCGACATACTCAACCAAATCCTTTAATACGTAAGCTCCTCCCTGGGTATCTCTCTTGGAGATTCTTATCTCGATGGTATCTCCCGCTACCATATTACTCAAATTGATCTCGCCGGCTATGAAAAGCCAGGCGTAAGCATGGCTGTTGGCATAGACCGTCTGCCAGGCAGCCGTCATCGTATAGTTGCCGCTCTGCGCGGACCTCTTCGCCCTTAAAGCCGCCGGTACCGGATACGCTACTGCCATTATCCTTGCTCCACTATATAAGCGACCCCGTCATTCACTGTGGGTGCCATCACCCACACGAGGTCGGCACTGGTCACGAAAAGCCCCACTGCTTCCTGAATAACCATTGGATAAGCTACCAGCATATTCTGGCTATCGCTCTGCTGAAAGGCCAGGTACACCCACCCGACATTACCCGGGAGGGCCTTAACCACAAGCTGCCTGTTCTTAGGCACAACTATCGGGGGCAACTGGAAGCCTAAATTGGCTGTCGAGCAAATCACCTGACCGGTAATCCCTTTACCGAAGTTACTGAAAGGGTCCTCGCCGCCGGCAGGAACTCCGCCCATCGACAGCGTCAGCTGATTAAGGCTTAACACCAGGTCATTAACCTGCTGGGCCTGAACGGCCGTCGCCTCAATGGTCTGGATATACATCTCCCAGACCTGCGGATCCATTCCCTCCGGAGCACCTGCGGCCCTGGCCTTCTGTACATTCTCGAGGAATGTAGCAATCAAGGCACCGCCGGCAGCTCCTATTAAAAGCCCCTTAGTTCTCTCTGAAGTCATTCAGAGCCTCCCTTTACGTACCGATTTCCTCGACTTCAACCTGTACCTGCACGCCGAGTATATCGCTCTGAATAGTAAGGTTGGCGCCGACTTCTACCTCGGGAATCCAGTCTTCCTGCCATTCCGAGTCCATGCCGTTTGTTACGAAGATAAACGGAATGATCTGGGCAAAAGCCACACCAAGCCCTGTACCTATCT
The DNA here is from genome assembly GCA_964543495.1 of uncultured Dehalococcoidales bacterium. Classification (GTDB taxonomy): domain Bacteria; phylum Chloroflexota; class Dehalococcoidia; order Dehalococcoidales; family UBA2162; genus CAYVOV01. The sequence goes on from CAZIYN010000001.1 coordinate 47,086, forward strand.
GAACAATGCAGTTGCCGACAGCGCTGTAGGCCATAATCTTACGCAGAATGACAGTCCTGCCGACCGTACCGCCCGCAGTAACCAGATAGAGGTTCTCGGGAGTCGCCGCAGCAGCTACCGCTACCACATCGGAGACCTTTCTTATTCCGCGAGCCCCTTGAATATAGTGACTAGCCATCTTATCCCCCTATTTCTCAAGAAATATTCTACAGGTGGGCCGTAGCCGGCACCCTAGTCCACACTTCCGGTAAATTCCCCGCTTTCCAGTTATACTGGGTTTCCGCATCGAGAACGTACCGGTACCCCCAGAAGACCACCCTCGCCTGGGTAAGGGCGTAAGAGGTGTTGTTGGTAGCCTGCATGAACGCCCAGTTATCCTCATACTCGTAAAACTCGGACTGATGCCCATCAGGGTCGAACAGCGGAGAAAACCTGCTCAGTGTGGCTACCCGGTTCTGGAGCTTGTGTCTCTGGTCCGCCCTGCCCTGGTAGAGAATAACCTCCACGTCGTCGAGAACCTCAGCCCTGAACTGGCCGAACTCGGCGTCAGGCATCTGCAGCAGGGTCAGTTGCGTGATACCGGTAGTCCCGCCTGCAGCCAGAGCGCCGAGGTCTATGGTGATGGGGTTGGACCGGTTCAGCGGTTCAATGAAAGCCACCCTGTAGAACTCATACACCTTGTTAACCCATATGCCGACAATTTCGCCGGGCACCACGATCTGCTCGACCGGGCCCCCTTTATAGGTAAAAACCTGTGGTAACGCTGGCATCTTACTCCTCCTCTATCATACTCCACCCTCATCGGACGGCTCTTCACCGAGACCGACCGAGGGCGTCATGGGATTTACAAGCATCCTTATCTCCGCCTCCCTGTCCCAGTTCTCGTTAAGCTGCTCCTGCCAGAGGAAATGCCCCCCTCCGAGTTGGACCAGCTTAGCAGACTCGACATCGTTATGGTAGGCATACTCAAAGAGCTTCTGCGGCTCCATCTCGAGTAAAATCATGGTGGCGATGAAGCCCTGGGTATTAATATACGAACTTCCCTCAATAGCCGACTTCATCTTCTCGATGTTATCCTTCACCTTATCGGTGGTGCTGTTATTGATGAAAGCCCGGTATCCTTCTTTCTCAATCTTACCGATGGGCCTGTTACAGACATCTAAGGGGACTATCCTGGTAACTCCGTAAGCCTGGCAAACCAGCGGGCGGACCGGATGTATCAGGCAGGTCTTGTCCTCAGCGAGCATCGGGCAGCCGCTTTTCTGCGCCAGCCACACGACCTCCTGGTTAAGCTGGTCGATGATATGCGGCGGCATCCTAGTAGTGCCAAAGCCGTACCGGGTACCTACCTTTTCAAACTTCTCGAAAAGCCATTTCCGGCAGGCTTCCAAAACGCGGTTCCTTACTTCCGTCTTCTGCTTTTTCAGCCAGTTGGAGATATACCTGGCCTCGATTCCCTTTATCGTTATCGAGTTAATCTCGCAGCACTTGCCACAGTTAGGCATGCAGACCGGTACACCTATAATCTTGACGAACTCCTTCTCCGCAACAGAAAGCCAGGCGTGAGCTTCACCGAGATACTTTATCGCAGGGTCATGCCCATTTCTCGAAAACATCACCAGTACCCCCACCTTTCGAGCCTCCTGGCAACCGCATCGTCTTCAAGCCAAATTTCTTCCGGAAGAACGTAATCCACCTTATTGCCCCTCAGTTCTATAATTTTCTGGGCGTGCGTAATAGTGGTCGGCACGCCGAAGACGGTATAGAAGTCGCAGCGCGGGCACTTATACGCTATATCCATAGCGTAAGGCCTGTTGGCCGCCGGGTCTTCGTCTCTTGCTCCTTTTTCAAGATTGGCAATCCTGACATCAGCCACCGTATGAATCCGGCTCCGCCTCATCCTCATCTCCACCTTTATCGATGGCTCGCGAGCCTTGCACATGGGGCAGTAGATAGGCTCCTTGGAAACGATTCCTACCGGTTCATCCACCTCCACCCAGCATTCGTTTTTCACGAGTTCGGGGCGATCCTCTTCTTTTCTCACTTTTACCTCCACCATATTTTCTTTTACCTCCTGATATTGATAGACGGGTGGAGAGGGGGAGCGAACTCCCCCTCATCCTTTACTTCTGTCGAGATATTATGAGTTGCGCCGAAGCCTTCTTTCCGGCAGTGGTCGCCGTGGCTATCGCCATCCCTATCTGCTTACCGGCGGGAACATATATCCTCTGGTTCAGCGGTATGACGTTACGGCTCGTTGTAAGAGCCAGGTCACCCGGAACCTCAGCCAGTACCTGACCAACCGCTGTAATAGCGGTGGCCGTGGTAATCGCTACCTGGTACTGAAGAGCGGCAGTAGTAGCCGCCGAGAGGATAATCCCCTCAATCCAGCACTCGGTGGTATTGGCAGTCGCCGAAATGGCCGTAACCACAGCGCCGAAAGCCCAGGTAGAGCCGACACCCGTTGCAGCCTGCAGCTGCGTTGGTGCTATGGAAGCCAGTCCGGCTCCATGGGGGATGAAAGTCACGAACGTTCCACCGTTGGCCCGTGTTAGCCAGGGAGTAATACTCGACAGCATCCGCTTGATAAAAGCCATCATCGCTATCTACCTCACTTGTTCCTCGATATTACTACCCAGACGTCACACGTCTTGCCGCCGGAGGACTCGGCAAGCTGGCAGCCTATCGGCACGCCAGCCGGAATATGAACGCGCTGTCCCAGAGGCACGTAATCCACGTCCGTAACGAGGTTGCCATGATACGCTATCTCCCCGGCGATCTGCGCTGCCGCTGTAACGGCCGCCGTCGCCGTGGTGACGAGAACGTAGTAATGTTTATTCGCCACCTGGGGATTGGCAAGTATCACGCCCTCGATCCAGCACTCGGTCGTGTTAGCCGTAGCAGCCAGCACATTGGCCAGCGCCCCGTACACATTGGCTGCGCCGCCCGTCAGGGTCTTGGCAGCCGCACCGAGCAAGCCGGCTCCATGTGGGATATATGTAGTGAAAATACCGGCCTGGGCACGGTTAACGACCGGGATAATGCTCTGGAAAGTGCGTTTAACCTGTCCTGGTAAACCCATTCCTTTTTGTCCTCCTCCGACCTAATGGGTTAAGGGGGGAAGTAATCTGTGGGATACCTCCCCCCGGAATCGACCTTTAGCTTACGACTCCGCCCACTCGCTCTATGATGAGGCAGCCGAATCCCAGCTCCTCACCACCGGCAGGCGTCGCTGCCCTGCCGTAGAAATCGATGTTTAACTGGTCCTGGGGATCATAGACCACCGGCTCACTGAACCAGGCTTCCGGCTCGAGCTTGCAGTCTATGAGATTCTGGATAAAGAAGTTAGCCTTGGTAGTAGCCGCCATCAGAAGGAACCGCACCGCGGTAGTCATGGGGTTCGCTGATGCGTCGTAGACCTTGTAGAAGACAGCCACCCTGCCGACCGGCAGGAACGGATCCAGAGCAGCCGCAAGCCCGTAAGCGCTCGCCCAGGCACCGGCACCGACGGCAGCCGGCGTCCGGTAATACTCGAGGGCATAGCCGGAACCGGCAAGCACCACCGCTCCGAGGTCGGTAGCCGGTAATGCCTCTCTCCACACCATTTCCTCGTCCGATGCCGCGATTCCTTTAGCCTTTGCCCTCGCAATGCCCGCAGCAAGAGCCATTGTCTTGTACTGCTTGATATCCGTCAGGGTTATTTCGTTGGTAGGTATTGCATAACTCATCCGTGTATACCTCCATCAGAGTTACGACTGCGACTTTAGACCAGTCGGGCGCCTCCAAAAGGCTGCTCAACTAGAGGAGCCGGCCAGCGCGAAACTGTCTTTGTCGCCAGGCGCGTAGTTACGGGAGAACCGAACTGAGCCATGGCCCATCTGTAGATGGACTTGGCGGCCCAGGGCATCGAAGCGATCCCCATGTTCTTCATGAAATCGCCTCCATAACCCATCATTGCCGCTCCGTAGCTGCCTCCTGCCATAACCAGGGAAACTGGAACATTCCAGTCGGGAGCTGTAGCCTCCGTAATCAGGTCAACAGCGGCAACCGCCACGGGAGCTCCGACATCCTCCACCAATCTTATCCTCGCCATCTCGTCCTCCTCCGATTTAATGAGGGGGGTGCTATCGAAAGAGAATGGGGGGTCTCCCGAACTCTTTCGAGTCGCGACCCCCCATTTTTCATCCCGTCGACCTGGAGGCTATCTGTCTGTCTGCTCCCAGGATGCTAATTTTATTGTTACCATAAAAGGGTATTACTGTCAAGAAATTATTTCGTCTTTTTCTTTTCTCCGGTTAACAGGGCAAGCAAAGCAGCTCCCCCAGCTACCACACCGGCTATCAGCCACGGAAATCCTCCGCCCTCTCCTTCCTCCGGCGGTACCTCGCCCTCTCCCGGAGGTGCCGCTCTCAAGACAACGCTTACCGAATCACCGATAACATGCCAAGGCATCTTATCGAGCTCGACTTCACCCGCCTTAACCGTCCGCCTTATTGCGGTCCCGATTACATGCCAGTGCTCCAGCTCAACCCCCGAGGATTTCACCGTCCGCCTTATCGCCGTACCTATAACGTGCCAGTGCTCGGCTTCTCCAGCCGAAACCAGCTCGAACCTGGCAATCACGTAAAGGTCGGTGTTCATAGTGATAACTTTCACCGAACCCGTCCCGGAAATATCTCCCGTCCAAGCCGAGAACTTATATCCCTCGTTAGCCACTGCCTCGAGGGTAACCTCGGTTCCAGTGGGATAGAGATTCATGTAGGGCTCCCGGGTCACCTGGCCGGCACCAGCCGGTATTACCTCCGTGACAAGGTTTTTATCCTCTATCACGGTCGTTTTCTTAAAACGAGCGATTACATAGGTATCCCTCTCCATGAAGATAGTTATAGAGCTATTACGGTCGTCGACGTCGCCGGCCCACGCCTCGAATCGGTATCCGGTGGTCGGGACTGCAGTGAGGGTCACGTAGGTGCCTTCCATGTAGGCATTCGCCTGCGGGTTCCTTGTTATGGCCCCGCCGTTCGCCGGAGACACCTCGGTTTCCAGTGAATAATAGACATCGCTCGGTGGCGGAGGTTCTTCCGGAGGTTCCTCGAACTTCACAACGATATTTTTATCCCGATCCATCGTAATACGGATTTTATCGGTACCGATATAATCGGCGCCCTGGATATCCCCGCCCCAGCCGAGAAGTGTCTGGCCGGCGCCCGGGTAAGCCACCAGTATAACCTGGCTGCCCTTGTCGAATGTCCCCTCGGACGGCAGAACACTGCCATTGCCTATAACATCGGTGGTGAGCTGCACCAGGTCCTCGGAGTATGAGCCGAAGACCGCCGTTACCGTCTTGTTGCTATTCATGGTAACGGTGACGACCTCGGCACTACCCGAGACGTCGCCCTCCCAGTGATCGAGATATCCGAGATTCAGGGCCGGAAGAGCCCTGAGTGAAACTACAGTACCCTCAGCATACTCCATGGCGCCGGGTCCCACGTAATTGCCGGTGGGAGTCGGCTGCACACTTCCTGAACTGGCAGGACTAATGTAAATCTGCAGCTTGTAAGCCATTATCCCTCCCAGGGCGGTTTAGAGTAATCGGTGGTATGAGCGCTGCCCCATGGTGTTATAACGAGGGATATGTCCCCATCGGGCATCGTTGGACTCCGCGGGTTATCAAGCGTCATTACTCCGGAAGCCTGCGCTCCGAACAGCTGGGTATTATCATATACCTTTATCCCTCCACCTTCCGCCGTAATACCGAAGACCCAGCTGGTCATCGGAAAACCGTACTCGGGCCAGCTGACTTCGTAGCTTGCCTTTATATCGAATTTAGACCCCGCCGAAACCTCGGTAACTCTCTGTCCTCCTACCTCGACCCAGGCATCGGTTATAACGGCCGACATGCCAGGACTACCTATCTTCGAGCTCAGCCCGGAGCCCCTTTTCATGATAAGCTCTACCGACCTCGGCTGCTGTTTTTCCTCATCCTGTCTTCTCTGCGTCATGTTGACCTCCTGAAAGCTCTTATTCCGAAAAAGGTCGCCGCCCCTACGACACCCAGGGCCAGTATCATAGCTCCCGAAAACGCCGCCGGGCTATCCCTGTAAAGCTGCCAGCTGACTATTACGATAGCAAGAACTATCAGCAGCGGGATTATCACCCCGACGATTACCGGCAGCCAGGGAAAACCCTTTTTGAAAAATATATTCATGACAGGGCTACCCTTGGTTACCTTTACGTCGGGAATGCCGGCTGCATCGAGGGCGTTCTGAACAGTATCGACAACACCCTGTGAGACGGGACTCCGCAGGTTCAACCTCAACTTAGCCCTGCCTCCCTCGGGTATCAGTTCGTCATACTGCTTCATCCCGCTCTGGAAATCCAGCAGGCCTCCGCTCGCAACTTCCTCCCACATATATCACCTCGGTTTAACCGGAGCACCCGGAGAGAACCGGACCGGCTCATCTCCTATACCGCTCTGCGTGAGATCGGTACCATAGATATCCGATGACTTCCGGTAAAGATGTCCGCCCGATTCGAAAAGCCCCCCTATTTTTACCTCACTGAAAATGGGACCGGCAGGAATCGCTTCAGCCAGCGCTGGAGCTTCTTCTTTCTCAGGTTCCTCTTCGACTACTTCCTCTACCGGCGGCTCTTCTGCCGGCGGCTCTTCTGCCGGCGGCTCTTCTGCCGGCGGTTCCTCTGCCGGCGGTTCTTCTGCCGGCGGTTCTTCTACCGGTGGCTCTTCTGCCGGCGGTTCCTCTGCCGGCGGTTCCTCTGCCGGCGGTTCTTCTACCGCGGGCTCCTCTTCGGTCTTTACTTCCTCAACGGGCTTCTCTTCTTCCGTTTTTTTCTTTTTACCACGAGTTTCCATTTGATTTACCTCCCTATTCGTAGGAAGCTTCTCTCTCTCCGAGCTTCCTCACACGTTCGTTCTCAGACTCAAGCGTTTTACTCGAGATAACATCCCCCGGATGGAACACCGTTTTGCCGGGGTCCTTAACCGTATGATACTTTATTTTCTCCCCGCCTCCGGACAGCTCCTTTATCATTTCCTCGAACATGACCTTGTGAGCGCATTCCTCCTCGGCAATTATAGCCATCTTCGCGGCAAGATACTTCTTATCATTTTTCTTCAGGTCATCGGCAAGGCTATGATAAAGATGGCAGGCGTCATGTTCCTCTTCAACGTTTGCCTTAAGCTTATCAATAATCTGCTTAATCTCTTTATCTCCCACTTTCTTACCTCTACCGTAAACCTTCGCCCAGAGCCTGTTGTGCATATCCCTGGCTACCGGCCAGTTAAGGAAGTCCGGCAAGTCCCGCTCGGTAAGAGGCACCTTGGCCGCCTTGGCAGCTCTTCGGATATCTTTCATCAGGATATCCCACCGCTCGACCTCGTCCTTACCCGCAGGATTGTCAGGCATCTACGTCTTCCTGGTTGCTATTATTACTCCGAGACCCAGTATTAAAGCAGCCCCGATAATACCAACGGCAGTACCTGCACCAGGAGACTGTTCTATCCTGCGGCGCCCCGATATTACGGTTCCGGCAGCTTCCTCCTCCCACCAGACACGGCGCCTTGATGACCCGAACTGGCTGGACATCCTCGTCCTGCCGGTGCCCCTCTCCGGAAGAGGAGTCCCCGGGTACAGGTCTTCATGCCTCGCCGCCCTCTCTTCCTCACTCCTCGGATTTCCATAACGATAATTCATCATCACCTCTTCTTCCCTTCGATATATGCGAAATCAAGATAATCCTTCAGCCAGGTGGAATACATAGGAACAGCCGTGAAGGGTTCCATTACAGTCCTGCCTTCCACAGCGTAACACTCTTTGTCATTGAAATAGTGGACCGGCTCGTAGCGGTCCGCCACGGAAGCGAGGACCAGCGCCGGCACATCGGGCCTGGTGCTCTCCGAGATATAGTTGCGGCCGTTCATTTTTACCTCGACCCAGGCATGACCTCCCGCTTTCCCGTTGTAGAGGTTACCGAGAACACAGTGGACATCGCTGGGGGACAGATCATTTCTCAAAAGTGAAGTCAGGAGGAATGCCTTATTCGCGCAGTTACCAACGCCGACATTCTTTGTCAGGCTCGGCATCATCCAGAGGTCTCTTTGGACAGAGTTTTTCCCCTCGATAGAAAGCCGTCCGGAAATGAAAGGCTTATAGCGGATCTGCTGGGAAACCCACCTGTGGCAGGCGTTTATCTTCTCCTGAGGGAGAATTTTATTAGCGGTAAGCTGCTTGTATAGAGACTTAACTTCAAGGGCATCGGGAGTTATATACTCGGTAAGCCAGTGTCCCTGCCTGAAGAAAGAGGCCTCGATAGGCTGATCGTCAATCCGAATTCTGCTCTCCACATTAACCCCTCGCTTTCGCTTCGAGAAGTCTCTGCCCTCTTTCGGTAGCCCCTTTCAGGGCACCGCCGAACAGCATGCCGAGGAAGAAACCGAGCCCCCCGGCAAACAAGGGAGTCGGGATACTCACGCCCTGGATAGCTTCCAGCCGGGTGCCGCAGTTAGCACAGACGACCTGCTCTCCGATTTCCTGGATCTTGATAGGGTACCCGCAAACTGCGCAATCAGTTATCTCCGCCATAGCTCCCTCCTGAAAAAACGGGGGGTCGCCGGCGACCCCCCTTACTGATTTTAGTAATATCAGAAATATTTCATAATGTCAAGTCGAAGA
>CAZIYN010000002.1:0-610 GCA_964543495.1 uncultured Dehalococcoidales bacterium
GCCCTGGTTGATGCCGGTATGGACTGGGTAGATGTCCGCGATGTAGCGGAAGGTATGATAGACTCCTGCGAGAAAGCCGGCAGAGGCGAGAGGTATATCATGGGAGGACACCGGGTAAGCATTAGAGAAATAGCGGAACGTGTTGCGGATATTACGGGCAAAAGACGGTTCCGGCCGGTCTTACCTCTCCGGCTGGTAAAATTGTATGCTCCCGCAGCTACCGCTATCGACCGTCTCCGGGGAAAACGCCCCCTTTTCACGACTATCTCGATGGCGGAGCTGGAGAATAACCGGAATGTCAGCCATGATAAAGCTGCAAAAGAGCTCGGCTACAAACCACGCCCGTTCGGGGAGACGATAATCGATACTATCGACTGGTTTATGCAGATGGGAATGATTGGAACGGAGTGATTACAGGATATGATAGGAGAAACCGCTTTCAGGCTAATCTTAATTTCATGGGTACTGCTGGCACTGGCTGTATTCGGTTCACTCTTTTTTATTAACGCACCGTACGGGCGCTACGTAGCACGACATTCCGGTCCGATATTGAACGGAAAACTGGGCTGGATAGTAATGGAGGCGCCTGCTGCGCTGGTTTTTGCTATAT
>CAZIYN010000002.1:620-35210 GCA_964543495.1 uncultured Dehalococcoidales bacterium
ATTCCATTACCTGGACCGGGCGTTCTTATACCCGGTGAAGATGCGGCTTTCATCAAAACCCATGCCTCTGACGGTAATTTCAGCCGGCGTTATATTCAACATTATGAACGCCTACCTTAACGGCAGTTACATCATTATGAACACCCCACGCTATCCGGCTGGCTGGCTTTTGGACATACGGTTTGTAATCGGAATCGCTATATTCATAGCCGGTATGGTAATAAACCGCCACTCGGACCTTATCCTCTACCGCATCAGGCAGTCCGGCCAGGGAGACTATGCCATACCGGAGGGCGGTCTTTTCCGCTGGATATCCTGCCCGAACTACCTGGGAGAAATGCTTATCTGGATAGGCTGGATGGTCAGTACATGGTCGCCCGTTGCGGCTGCCTTTGCCCTCTGGACGGTAGCCAATCTGGCTCCACGGGCACGCTCACACCATAAATGGTATCGGCAGCACTTCGATACTTATCCGGCAGACAGGCATGCGCTGATACCGCGTATCTGGTAGCATTTTTATTAGTCGATTTTCCGTCAGAGAATACGAAAAAGTTATGATTCGGTTAAAGATTTAAAATTGATACTTTTGTATATGGACATATGTACCTTTATTGTCCTATTATACTAAAGTCAAAGTGGATAGCGGACAAAATCTACTAAAAATATATTCAAATCCCCAGTTTAAGAAACCGGTCTTAATCGCCGCGGGACCCGGCACTTCCAACGTTGGACTGAGGACGGTTAATTACCTCAGAAAAAAGTTGAACGCGGAGCTTTTTGCCGAGATAGATGAGGGTGATTTCTATAATCCTCCCTATAATTTCACCTTTAACGAGGGAATAATAGAAACATCCTCGATAGAACCGAAAGAAAAGACTCCTCTGAACCGGTTCTATTACTGCAGGTCAAGAGGAGAGAACGACATTATATTCTTCACCGCCGATACCGCTCCTCTACAGGGGAAGATACCCGAACTGGCGGGATACGTTCTCGACGCTGCAAGACGTTTCGGAATCATCCGGTTTTATATGCCGGGAGCATTTCTCACGGATATCCATCATTCTCTCGAACCGGCAATTTATGGCTCGGCAACGGAAGAAAAATTAATCGAATACCTCAGTAGCTACGATGTTTATCCGGTGCCACCGATGAATATCGCCCACAATACCAGCGCCTGGCTGCTGGGTATGGCTAAATGGAAGGGTGTCGAAGCTATCGGTCTGGTAAGTGAAATACCGGCATATAACCCCGAAGGAAGAAACATCAGGGCGTGTCGGGCGCTTGTCAGGCTGATAATCGAAATGCTGGAAATTGAAAATCCCGACCTCTCAGACCTGGACGATATGCTGGTACGTGAAGAGGAATGGCTGGCAAGACGACTGGATGAACTTCAGGAATCAAAAGATAAGAGGATAACCGATTTCGTAAAATACCTGGAAATGCTGAAGGGAAGACAGAAACAGAGGCCCGGAAGAGGAAGAAACCTGCGGCGTTCCCTGGAAATCGAGCTTCCTGAATCGCTGAAACCCATCGAATCTCTTTACCTAGAGGCAAAAGACAATCCTGAAAAGGTAAATAACCTCAAGGAAGTGGTCGCTCAATTAAACGGTTCGGACCGCCTCCTGATACTCCGAAAATACGGCGACCAGATTATGGGGCTGTTAGGCTACCGTATGTAACCGGAGCATTATAACGACCGGCGTGCTCGCACAAAACAGCAAATCCTACGGGTCAAACCACCACTTTTTCCTGGTATCCGCTTTCCCGTAACCGCAGATGTCGTCCATCTTTATAACGAAGCTGTTCATAGCCGGGGTATGCTCTATCATCCACCTGACGAGGTCATGAGTCCAGCCTTCCGGTTTATTCCACGGGCAGACCTTGATACATCTGCCGCATGAAACTCCCTTCGGATTCTGGAAGCGGTACCTGGTACAGGTATCGGCATTGAACTCCCAGTTCTCATAACCGTTTTTCAGGATTTTATCTCCGGAGGAAATCGACCTGGACGGGCATTCATCGGCACACTTCATACATTTATCGCAAAAGTCCTGAAGACCGAAGTCCACCGGCTTATCCGGCTGGAGGGGTAAATCGGTTGTCACCACCGAAGCTTTATACCTCAGACCGAGGAACGGATTCAGCACAATATTCGCTCGGCTTATTTCCCCGATTCCGGAGAGCATCAGGAGAGGTGGCACTACCACCTGGTAACCTCTAATCGAATGAAGACGGGCAGGATATCCCATCGACCTTATATAGCCAGCTACAATATTTCCTATATATCCGCACATCGCGTATCCCCGCCCGCTCTGCGCCGATGATATCCAGTCGTTGCCATCCGAAGCATCCATCGTGCTTCTTCCCTGGTCGACCGCGATACAGATAGCGTATTTATGGTTGAGTTCTATTTCATTACCCTGCGAATCATGACTGTAAACAGCCCATTGAGGCAGCTCGCATATGCCTGCAATATCCGCCCCTGCGAAATAAGCCATGCTCTTTATATGACGGCTTATTACGGATGTATCTCCAGGCAGCTCGACTTTTCCTTCCGCCGGTTCAGGTGACACACCTCCCGGATTCAACGCCGACATCAAAGACATGGCAAGAAAGGGAGAACTGCCCGAAATGGGTGACCGGGTGTTTCCGGGGGTGCCAAAGTCACCACGCCTCAGCCTGGCAATGCCCATTTCCCTCTCGTCGAAGCGTGCTATTTTATCGGTTATCACTACCGTAGGCTTATCTACTCTCCGCAATCTTTCCATCGGGTACGGACCAAGCTGCAGTTTCCCCGATAGAACTTCCGTAAAGGTATCGCTTTTCATATCTTTTCACTCCTGTTTAAACTTCCCGAATTGTCGTTTATTCTATCATTATCATCATGGTATTTGAAATCCGTACCTGGATAAAGAAAATTGACATTAAGGTGACCAGACTTTACTCTATTACCTGAAACCTTTTAAGGATGTGTAATGGCTGCCATGGAATATACTGAAATTGAAATACAGTACGCCGAGAAACATAAAAAACTGATAGATGAAATCCGGAAGAAAACGGGTAAAACACCCGAAGAATTATATGAAGAAAGAGAAAAACGGATAAGAGATGCCCTTGCTCTCAGGGAACCGGACAGGGTACCGGTGGTAATGGGCGGCGGCTATTTCGCCTCCAACTACGCCGGGCTGCCGCCATCCGCGGCCTACTACGACCCCGTCGCATACAGGGAAGCGATAAAAAAAACCAACCTCGACTTTGAACCCGACTGCTATGTAGGAGGAGTAGCCGGAGCAACTTCAGGACTGGCTCTGGAGCTTTTAGATGCCAGGCAAACAAAATGGCCCGGCGGTACTTTACCTGATAATGTTACTCACCAGTTCGTCGAGGACGAATATATGAAAGAGGATGAATACGACCATTTCCTTTCCGACCCTTCGGATTTCATCGTGCGTGTTTACCTGCCCAGAGTTTTAGGGGTTGCCGGACCACTGGAGAAATTCCCGCCGCTGAACACACTGCTGGCAGGAAATTCAATCATCGGAATTGCCCGTCTTTTTTCAAGACCGGAATTCAGGAAAATGGCGGAGGACATCTACAAAGCCGGAGAAGAACAGGCAAAAGCCAGTCAAGTTATGAGAAATTTCGAGGCTGAGATGACAGTCCTGGGATTCCCACCGATGTACAACAGCGGAGGAGCCGGCGGAGCGCCTTTTGATGCCGTTTCCGATTTTCTAAGAGGAATGCGGGGGGCGATGATAGATATGTTCAGGCGTCCGGAACAGTTGCATGCATTGATAGACAGAATCCAATATTGGAGGCTTTCACGGCTGGCTCCACCCGACCCGAACAGAAGGGGAGACCCGAAGAGGACTTTCATGGCGCTCCACAGGGGTGCCGCCGGATTCATGTCAATAAAACAGTTCGAAGAATTCTACTGGCCCGGCCTGAAAAAGGCGATTGAGGCAACCGTTGAAATGGGAATCGTGCCGATTCCGTTTTTCGAGGGCCACTATGAAGACCGCCTCGAATACCTGCTGGAACTGCCTAAAGGGAGGGTAGCCTGCCACTTCGAGCATATGGATATGACCAGGGCTAAAGAAGTGCTCGGAGACCACGTTTGTATAATGGGCAACGTACCTTCCTCGCTGCTGCAGGTAGGCACACCGCAGGATGTCGACGATTATTGCAGGAACCTGATTAAGACCTGCGGGAAAGGCGGAGGTTTTATACTTACAAACGGAAGCTCGATAGACGAAGCAAAACCTGAGAATATCAAGGCTATGATAGACTCGGCAAAGAAATACGGTGTAAACTGATACAGGGACCACACACTGATATGAGTAACCGCTATAAAATAATCGCCTGCATGACCGTAGCTGAGGAGCTTGAAGGACTGATTCCTGAAGGTAGTGAGACAACCTTCCTGGAATTCGGCCTGCACTCCTACCCGGATAAACTCAAAGCCAGCGTACAGGAAGAAATCAACCGTACCGATGGAGTAGATGCAATCCTTCTCGGGTACGGTATGTGCTCGATGAGCATACTGGGGCTGACTTCAAAGGAACACCGCCTGATAATTCCGCGCATGCACGACTGCATCGGAATATTCCTCGGCTCCGGTAAGAAGTATAAGGAACAGGTTTACAGCAAACCCGGTACCTACTACCTTACGAAGGGATGGATTAACCACGGAGGAGACCCGTACAAGGTATATAAAAGGTGGCGGGATATTTACGGCGACGAAAGAGCCAGAGTTCTGCTGAATAAAACAATCGGCAATTACACCCGCTTGGCATACATAGAGACCGGCAGGGAAGACCAGACGGAACTCATCAACTACGCTAAAACCGCCGCAAAAGAACTGGATTTACAATTCGAGAGAATAAAAGGAAATCGCTCTATCCTGGAAAAAATGATCGCCGGCGACTGGGATGACGATTTCGTGATAGTCGAACCCGGCGGCAAACCCACTATTTACGATTTCTCTGCGTAATTGCCGGAATTTATTCCCCGGAAGAAGCTTCGTTGCGGAGTCGCCTGTCTTCGCCGCATTCCAGAGCGTCTCCTCTCGCCATAACGGCAAAGCACCTGTTGCAGGAAATACAGGTTGCCGGTGCGGTGTCTCCCTGCTGCCAGCGGTTGATAATATCCGGCTGCCTTATAAAAGGGCGGGACATCGATATCAGGTCGGCATCACCGCTCTTGATTATATCTTCCGCCGTTTCCAGGCTGCGTATACCACCCACAGCTATAACAGGCACGGATACCACCTTTCTAACCGCCACCGCCCTGTCACGCAGGTAAGCCTGTTCTTTACCGCCGTCCGCCATCATTCTGGTAGTTGTCCCGACGCCGGAACTCGCCTCTATTGCAGCGATTCCTTCCTTCTCCATCTGCTTCGCCGTTTCCATGCCTTCATCTACAGTCAGTCCGCCCTCTTCTTCGTCACGGACGGCGAACTTAATCATCAGTGGGAAATCATTTCCGGCTATCTGACACGCTTTCCTTATCACTTCCAGGTGGAGACGCCTTCGGTTTTCGGCACTGCCTCCCCAGCGGTCGGTACGGACGTTAAAAAGCGGGGAGAGGAACTGACTCATTCCGTAGCCGTGCGCACCGTGAAACTGCACGGCATCGAAACCGGCTTCTCTGGCACGGAGCACCGCTGCCGCATAATCGGATACAAGCTGTTCTATCTCCTCGTCGGTCATTTCGTGATGAGGGGAAGTTATTCTCTCCAGACTGGATATCACCTGGACCTTTTCGCCCTTACCGACGAGGTAGCGGGAATTAGCACCGGCATGGACCATTTGCAACGCAATCAGTGCACCTCCCCGGTGGGCTGTTTCTACAAGTCGCTTCATCCCCGGTATCATATCGTCGCTATGGATACCGTACTGCCTGGGTCCTGCCTGTCCCAGCGGTGTTATATATGAATAGCCGGTTACTATAAGACCGACACCGCCCCGTGCAATTTTGTCATATATTGCCACAGAGGTATCGGTAACCGCACCGGAGTCATCGGCTGAACCGTCCCAGGTAGCCGACCTCACGAAACGGTTTTTCAGTTCCAGGTTTTTTATTTTAAAGGGCTCAAAGAGAATACTTGACATAATTAACTCCAGTCGTAATAAGGGATTTCCCGTTTGCGCTATTCTATCCATTGAAGGTGAGCATTGTCAAAAGAGAGGACTCTCTCTTACCCGATTCATTGACAGGTTAATCCGGATTAAAGTATAAAACAGGCAGCCCCTGAAACAGTTAGTCCGGAAAAACGAGGAGAAAGCGCAATATGGCTACTATTGAAGAGTACAACGGCTACGGAGAAGAACTGGAAAGGCTGCTCCTTCTGAGGACTTCTCCTCTGGCCGTGAAGATGATGGCGAGTGAAAAGGATATCCCTGAAGATGCCTACAGACCGAAAAAAGATGATGGCGTCCACCTTGCTCAGTGCCAGGCGTTCACCCTTTCGCGCCGCAAGAGAAAAACGGTGGCGATGCTGAAAGAGGACAACTGGTGCTTCGCCCCGGTAATAGGCTGGGGACTTGTGGAGAAACCCGACCCGGAAATGGTTATGGGGGCAACGTTTCCCTGTTTCGAATGCGGGAAATACATCGGAATAGTTACCGCGCCTCTGAAAACAGCCGCCTTTCTGCCCGATGTAATACTTGTTTACTGCAACCCGATGCAGCTGAGACTGATGATGAGTGCGGCGGTGACAAGAGAAGAACGTATCCTGACATCCGAGTTCTACCCGATTGATTCGTGCATATATTCAATTGTGCCCGTTATGGAGACGGGTAAATGCCGGATTACCCTGCCGGACCCCGGAGAATACGAACGGGCAATGACCACCGAAGACGAGATTATCTTCTCCATACCGGCCGGTACTATAGTCAGAATGATAGAAGCGCTGAAACGGTCCGATGAGCACAGGCGGGGCTACATACACTCGGCAATGGATATACAGCCGGATTTCCCCCAGCCCGAGTTCTACAAAAAACTGTTCGAAATGTGGGGTCTCGACACGGAAAAATAGTGGCGGAAATTACTTTATATCATGAGTCAAAAACCGTGTTGTCGCGGTTCTCTTGCATATTGGTTTACTCCCATAATATAATTTTCCTATGACAGATAAACCATCTAACCCTCCAAAATTACCTCCGAAGCCTAAGCCTGAAGTTGAACTTAGGGACATAGGGAAATCCCCAAAGAAAAAATAACTATCAAGCAAAGAGCTTCAAAAGACAAAGAAATATACGCAATTCTGAGACAAATAGCTTTAATTCTCAGTTGTTTTTTATTATTTGCGATTGCGTCTGCCATCCACTTCGCAGACCAAAATATAATTTCAGTATCCCCATATTCAGATGATTCAACGCTATTATCCAAGTCTGATAGATTTGGCTGAAATTCCCAGTTTCTCAACCATAATCCTAAAATTGTGGATACTGATACAAATATAAAGGCAATTCCAATTGCGATAGTAGGATATATTATATGACTCGATGTATCTAAGGCAGCAAATGGAGTTAAGCCAAGTAATACAGCGGCAAAACCAAGTACCCCTATTGCCATAGTATCGAAATGCTGTCGAGTTTTATGTTGCTCATCCGCTCTTCTACAAACCTCAGTATAAAACAATTCTTCTTTAGTCATAACTCCCCCTTTAATAAAGTGCTGTATTCTGATAGTCGCGTGCTCTTAAACCCTTAATGATATCAGCCATTCTAGCGTGATTTTCTTTGTCTTTAACTACTTCAGTCCAATTCCTGAATGGAGCTTGAATCTTTGCGACTTCAGCGGGCGTTTTGTCCTTTAAGCTCATATGCGGGCGGAAGAAATTATAGTTGATTAAGAATCCCGATAATACTAGCTCGGCAGTATCCCACGTCTTAAAGCCCCTCAGCACTTTCGTCCGCTCTTTAAGCGTGCTATGAAATCTCTCAATGAGGTTAGTGTTTATCTCGGAGGTTAGCCCTTTGACTTGTATATGATTTGACCACGCCCCGAACACCCTTTCGATTCCATCTGTATATGCAGGTAGACCATCCGATAATATCCACTTTGGAGTCTTACCAGCTCTGTCCCAGGCTTTCTGCATTACTACGATAACATCATTAATAGTTCGAGACTTTGAAAGGTGAGAAGATAAGAGAAATCTTGTCTCTTCATCAATCAAGTCCCAGAACCACCAGTTAGAACCACCGACCTTGATTACTGTTTCATCTACTACCCACGTATCCGAAACAGCGGGTTTCAAAGGCTCTAGCACATCTAAAGCCCTAACGGTATAGCGGATTATCCAGCGATAGACGGTAGAGGGATTTACGGGATTGAGATAAGTTTCTCCAAAATGTCTGGAAATATCCGAAAGCGATAAGCCGTCATAATACATATTCAGAGCAGCACCGATTTGTTCGCTTGATGTCTGCATATGGTAAGGAGTATTTTTCTCGGTAAATTTCCGACCGCACTCACGGCAAATATAGTTCTGAACGCCTTTTCTTATCCCGTATTTCATCACCTCTTTAGAGCCACACCATTTACATACTATCGGCTCCGGCTTGGTAAAATGCTCCATTTCCAACGTAGCTTCAGGACTATCTACGTCAGGCAATGAATCTATTATCTGGTCTATCTCACCTTTTTCAATTTTCGTCATTATCTCATCCACCATAGGCTCGATTAACTTTTCTAGATGCCTGTCTCTTTTTAAATATTTCCCTTTCATCGCTGTAGCCTCCATTACAATGGATACTACAGCTTAAAATTAAACTACACCATCATGCAAGAGAACCGTTGTCGCATTGACTTTGACAGCGACATAGCGTATAATATATTCTGGATGGTAAGTTGGAAATACGTTATATTTATAGAGGGTTTAGGTGTTTAAAGCGCCTAAGCCCTCCACTCTTTTAAAGATTATTTTAGTTCTTGTTTTACTTTATTTTTTCCTTCTTGGTATAAAATTCACGGGCACTTCGTTCAAGCTGTTCGGTAAAGACTTCGCCGAACAGCTTATTACTATATATGCCAACCCGTTCGCCGGTCTGTTCACCGGCATACTTGTCACCAGCATAATACAGAGTTCTTCCACCACCACATCTCTTATCGTCGGTCTTGCCAGCACCGGACTACTTCCCATAGAGTCGGCGATTCCTATGCTGATGGGCGCCAATATGGGCACAACCATAACCAACACTCTTGTAGCATTAACTTTTATTACCAGGAAAGAAGACTTCAGGCGGGCTTTCTCCGCCGCCACAATGCACGATTTCTTCAACCTGTTTGCTATCATCGTGTTTTTCCCGCTGGAGATGTTTTTCCATATCATAGAGAAATCCGCCCTCTTCCTGACAGATATCTTCCAGGGATTGGGGGGCGTTACCTTCGTAAGCCCGTTGAAACTTACAATCGACCCTGTGGTAAAAGGGTTCCAGCACTTTCTCACCGATACGATAGGAATTCACGATATAGCAGTAGGCATAATAATGATTATCATCGCGATAGCATTAGTTGTAACTGCCTTAATTTACCTGGTGAAGGTTATGCGGTCGCTGGTAATAGAACAAACTGAACAATTTATCGACAAATATATATTCAGAAATGTATTTACGGCACTTATACTGGGAATGCTGTTGACCGCGGTGGTCCAGAGCAGTTCGGTAACGACATCGATGGTCGTCCCTCTTGTCGCCGCCGGGTTCCTCGGACTAAACCGGGCATACCCGTTTACACTCGGTGCAAATATCGGGACCACGGTTACTGCTATCCTGGCTTCACTGGCTACACTGAGTGCTGAAACAGGCGCTCCGACAAATACGATAGGACTTACAGTGGCTCTGTGCCACCTGCTGTTTAACATTTACGGCACGATTATTTTCCTGCCGCTGCGAAAACTGCCTATCAGTGTGGCAATCTGGATAGGAAACGTGGCGGGAGAGTCCAAGAA
The DNA here is from genome assembly GCA_964543495.1 of uncultured Dehalococcoidales bacterium. Lineage (GTDB taxonomy): Bacteria > Chloroflexota > Dehalococcoidia > Dehalococcoidales > UBA2162 > CAYVOV01. Next base: position 10,576 of record CAZIYN010000002.1, read on the forward strand.
ATGGGCATTCATATTTATAGTTATGGTATTTTTCCTGATACCATTGTTAATACTGTTCCTGACAAGGTAGAATGTATTCAAGGAGCTTAAGCGAGGTGAAGTACGCATGGCAAGCGAAATAATAAATATGCTGCGGGGTTCCACTCTTATAAAAAGAGCTCTGGACGAATTCGTTACCATGATTGGTAACTGTGAATATCTGTACAACGAGGCATGGAGAGTCTTGAGCACTCAGGAAAAAATCGAGAAGATACCTCAAAACTTCTATGACAGGGATATTGAAGTCAATCACCAGGAAAAAGAAATACGCCGGCTTCTCTTCGAGCATTTATCCATACGACCGAAACACGATATATCCGGTTCACTGGCACTGATGAGCCTGGTAAAGGATGCCGAAAGAATCGGAGATTACTCAAAAAATATTTTCGAGGCCGGCATTCTCTATAAGGGTACTGTAAAAGGAATAAAATTCTTCAACAGAATCGAGACTACCCAGAAAAACATAGCCGCTAATTTCCCTATGCTGAAAGAAGCCTTTAAAAAATCGGATGAAAAGCTGGCAAAGCAAATACTGAATAACTATCCCACGATAAAACGAGAATGCGATAAAATACTGTACGCACTGTTCGATGAAGAGCTGTCACCAAAGGAAGCCGTGGTAACGGCAATGCTGTCCAGGTATTTCAAGCGGATAAACTCGCACGTTAGCAATATCGCCTCCGGTATCGTTTACCCTCTGAACGAGATAGACTTCGTTACCGGCGATATTCTCGAATAGAACCGCGGAGCAGCTCGACAAAACACTACCCGCCGCTTATGTGAGGAATAATGGATACCGCATCATCGGGCTTCAGCAATCTTTCCGGGTGGGCTTTCACGTGGTTCACGGTAACTATCGAAGTTGCCCCGTCCAGTTCCAGGGCAGGGTAGCTGTTATTTAATATCCCGATAAGGTCGCCCACGGTCGTTGTCCCGGATACTTCGACTGCTAAAATATCTTCTCCTGTAATCTGGCGATGTACTCCGAGGAAATGTACAGATACGGTATTATTTACCATCGATTATAGTTTCCAGTTCAAGACGATAGCCGCCTGTTACTGTCCGTATTCCTCCAGTAGTCCGGACGCTTTTTCGTCCAGAAGTGCTAATCTTTTTACCGTTTCCCGCCTGGGGACTCCGTCTTTTGTAAATCCCTTTTTCTCATAAACTATATCGCATAGTTTCTCGTAGTCCGCAATCCGCTTCTCTACCAGCATTTTATGTCTTACTTCCGGCTCCGAAGGTATTTTATCCGCGCCAAGCTGCTCCTCCAGCAGTCCACCATAGTATTCCGCCCGCGAATCATACTCGTCCCGGTAGACCGGAGCCATTGCCCTCAGCGGAATCCGGTCGTTTTCGCGGGTGCCTTTACCCTGGCGAAGGTTAATCAGCTTCTGAAGCAGGTACAATCTTTCGGAGTCGGTCAGCATATCCTCCAGCGAATGATTGTTTCCCGTGGTCCCGTTGAAGAAGTCCACGTAGTATTCCAGGGTAGGGAAGTTCTTCGAAGGCTCGGCTGTTTCCGCCGCCAGCGGATTCCTGACATCTATCCAGTGCAGCTTGCAGAGCCCGGTAGCGTTGAACCAGGTACGAATAAGCGGGAACCATTTAAGTGCATCCGCTTTGTCCTTCAGAGTCGGCAGCTCTTTATTTACCTGGTCGATAAAAATCAGCCATGTTTCGTCGTGCTGGGGACCTTTCAGGGCAAATCCGTAACCTCCCTGCTGGGCAAGCGACTCCTTTGTAATATAGAGCGAGAATTCGAGCCCTTTCAGTTCCATGCCGAATTTATTTAACTCGGTGAGTACCTCTTCCTTTGAAACGCCGTTTCTTGAGGAGTATTTTTCAATGACCCACTGCTTTCCCCTGGCCACACCCTGCCCGACTATTTTACCGAAACCCCTGGCACCGGCGATATCGTCAAGCAGTTTACTGACCGTTCCGGCGTTACCGAAAGACAGGTCGCAGCCTGTGTCTTCAGCGGTTATATACCCGCGCTCGAAACACTCCATAAAAAAGCTGATTGTCACGCCGGTTGAGATTGTATCCAGACCGTATTCATCACAGTACCAGTTGTATTCAAGGACGAAATAGGGGTCGAATATCCCCATGGAGGTAATTGCTCCGATTGTTTCGTACTCGGGACCGTCGACATTTACGGTGCGTCCCTCGTACGGGCCCCAGGTCAGCTTGATATTCTCGGCACTCTTGGCGCAGGCAAGATTACAGCCGTAATAGCATCCATCCGGAATGTTCTTTGCCAGGTACTTCTCCAGGAAGACTCCGGCGAAGATGTTAGGAGCTTCATCACCCTGCCCGAAGCGATAATTTTTTATCGGCAGAAGGTGATATTTATTCATATATTCCGCCAGAATCGTTGTCCCCCAGGCAGCGAGGTGGAGTTGCTTGGGGTCGGCTTCGCTGATTACGTTTCTGAGTTTAGAACCGGCCTGCCGTACCTTTTGTTTATCCACCGATTTATTCCCGTCAGCTTTGGAAAGACTCGAACGAACGACTATTCCGCGGAGTTTCTTCGTCCTCATCACGGTACCAGTGCCGCCTCTGCCGGCCTGCTTGGCACGGAGGCGCTTCCGCTTGGTATCGTAAAATATACTGTTAACAATCCCGAACCTTGTGTTCAGGGCTCCCACACCTGCAGTTACCGCCGCCATCGTATCCGTATATTCTCCACCGCCGATATCTTTAAGTAGATTATCACCGTATGAAAGCGAACCGTTGTCTGTTTCATCTCCGTAGACCGGAGATTTCATCAAGCCTATTGTGCCTGCATTCGCATCAATGCTAACAATCACATCTTCTCCGGCGATACCTGAAACAGCAAGAGCATCGAAACCCGCCAGCTTCAATAGCGGTCCGAAATGACCGCCGACGTTAGAATCGATAAAAGTATCCGTCAGCGGAGATATTGTACCGACGATAAATTTGCTCGTTCCCGGGAATCCCGGTTCATTTCCGAGCGGCCCGCTTGCCATTACCAGTATATTTTCCGGGCTGTCATAACGCGTATCCTTTGTAGTCCCTTCCCAGATAAACTTAAGAGCGTAACCCCTTCCGCCGATATATTTCTTCTTAAATTCGGGCGGTAATTCTTCTACGGAAATTTCCATTTTATCGAGGTCTACCCTGAGAATCCGGTCGGTATAACCACCCGCTACAACTGCAGGAGTGTAACTAACCTTTTCTAATAAATCCATTCACTATATCTCCAATCGAATTTGTGCACAATATTCAATTCTATCATAAATTTCAGCCTGAGCAATACCTTTGACGCAGGAATCGTTTTACTACAGTCTATTTACCCGGCAAACCGGAGACCGGAGAGATGAAAATCCGGTCTGTTAATCCGGTAATATCTTATTATTTTATCTAACGATACGAAAACCGGACACTGTTGGTTTCTTTTAGCTTTTTAATATATAATTTATGAGGTGGAAAAAGGAAAGAAACTGATAACCGACTACTCTTTTGAACTGGTCGAAGACCATCATAACCCCGGCAGCGGGCGTTACGGAGTCCGGGTAAACATTCCTTTCGATATTGGAATTGCATTCCCATATCTCAACGCAATTCTCGAAGATTCAATTTACGACCATGAAAACAAGATTTTAATCGGTATGGGCAACGGTAAGCGTTATGCCTTCAGGTCACACGAGATAGACCTCGGAATGGCCGCCGACCCTCAGAAAGCGTCTGAAATGGCAAAGGACGCAATAGAATTCGTAAACGGAGTCTGGGCAGACCGCGATAATATCACTCCCAGCTTTAAAGAGCGTAAGAAACCGCCCGCTTTCGAAATCTATAAAATGCTCCCCGGCAATAACTGCAAGGAATGCGGATACGCCACCTGCCTTGCCTTCGCCGCAGACCTCCGGGCAGGAACGGTGGCCCTCGATAAATGCACCATGCTGCTTAAATCCGAATATTCGGATACCCGGGAAAAGATAATAGCGCTATTTTCATCCGACTAACGGCAATAAAAGCCGATACCGACCAGCCTTACTTAACTTTATTTTTTCAGTTAGAATACTACGTCATCCTTGCAATATTTGCTACACTTTATCCGATAGTATCGGTTTCAACGCATTGACTCTGAAGGATACATATATTATCATAGCGGTGACACAGGTTCACTATTGTTCCGAGTTCTTCGTTCATTACCCGCCTATGGAAGAAATGGAATTACAAACGCCGATAGAACGCAACATTGCCATGGAACTGGTCCGGGTAACAGAAGCAGCATCTATGGCCGCCGCGCGCTACCTTGGTAGAGGCGATAAGAATATCGTTGACGGCGCCGCAGTAGGAGCGATGAGATACGTCCTCGGCTACGTAAAAATGGACGGAATCGTGGTTATAGGCGAGGGCGAAAAAGACGAAGCCCCGATGCTGTATATAGGTGAACGCATCGGCGATGGTTCGGAGCTAAAGGTAGATATAGCCGTCGACCCGATAGACGGGACAACACCAGTAGCCAGAGGTCTCCCGGGAGCTATCTCTACGGTGGCACTTTCAAAAAGGGGCACCATGCACTGTCCCTGGCATTTTGTCTATATGAATAAAATAGCCACCGGGCCAGAAGCCATGGGAATGATAGATATCAACGCACCGGTCGCCGAAAACCTGAAAAACATCGCCAGGGCAAAGAATAAAAGGATATCGGAGATTACGGTGGTCGTCCTGGACAGGCCCCGCCACGACCAGTTGTTGACCGATATAAGGAACGCCGGTGCCCGCGTAAAACTGATATCGGATGGTGATATAGCCGCCAGCATTGAAGCCGCCTTGCCTGATAGAGAAGTCGATGCCCTGATGGGTATCGGAGGAACCACTGAGGGAGTCCTTTCCGCGGCAGCGTTGCGCTGCATCGGCGGCGATATTCAGTGCAAAGCCTGGCCACGTGACGACAACGAAATAAAGGCGGCTCAACAAGACGGGGTCGATATCAATAGAACGTACCGTATAGATGACATGATAGACTGCGACGATGTGTTTTTCGCCGCCACGGGAGTTAGCAGCGGCGACCTGTTAAAAGGAGTCCGTTATTTCAGCGGAGGAGCTTATACGCAGTCGATTGCGATGCGCTGCAAGTCCGGCACCGTCCGCTGGATTGACGCCTACCATAACTCGGAAAGACTCGATAAGCTCAGCTTTTTCAGACCGGAGAAATAGACTGCGCGTATAAGTATATAAACACCCGGGCGGTGGTAAATACCACCGCTTTAATATTTACTGAAACATATACTTTTTTTCAACCATTAACCGGTTTTAGATTCCTTGCTGAAAATGCGTTAATTTGTTAATATATGGCATTCAAAACCGCAGTATAGAAAGCGGGGAATCCATATATGAAACATAATGAGAGCAGTTTTAAAGGGTACAAGGATTTCAATATCTATTACCAGCGCTGGCTGCCGGAAGACGCTATAAAAGCGGTATTGATGGTGGCACATGGTTACGCCGAACACAGCGGTAGATATATGAACCTAGTGAATTACTTCGTCCCCAGAGGTTACGCCGTATACGCACTCGACCACCGCGGACACGGCAGGTCTGACGGTAAAATCGATGAAGTCGGTGAATTCGCCAATTTCGTGACCGACCTGAAGACGTTTTTCGATTTAATCCGTGAGGAACATCCGGACAAGAAAATTTTCCTTATAGGACACAGCATGGGTTCGGTAATCAGCCTTCTTTATACTCTTGAATACCAGCATGAACTGGCAGGACTGGCTACCTCCGGCGGAGGTATAGCCAAACCCGGCGACCCGCCGATGCCGCCGAGACCGGCCAATCAGCCACTCGACTCTTCACGGCTCAGCCGTGACCCCGAAGTAATTAAAGCCTATGACAATGACCCGCTGGTATACAGAGGTCCCATACCGCAGACTATGTCAGCCGGAATGTCCGGCAGGACACGCCAGCTTGCCGAGGACGTGAAGAAGATAAAACTGCCGGTGATTATAATGGCGGGAGACGGCGGAGCCGACGGAGCCCGCAGCCAGGTACTTTACGATTATATCGGCTCGGAGGATAAGACACTCAAACGCTACACCGAATTGAGACACGAGATATTCAATGAGCCGGAACACCTGACGGTTATGGCAGACCTTGAAACATTCCTGGAAGCCCACCCGTAATCCGTCATTTACACGCCATTTTATAAAATAACCCGACCTTACAGGATAGTCAGGAGTCATTAATGAATAGGGATAACTATAACATCACTTATCCCGCACCATTCCCTGCCGGATGTATTCTTGAGAAAAATGTCGCCGTCCCGATGCGTGACGGAGTTAAACTGGCACTCGATATATACAAACCGACCGCTGATAACGGACCATGGCCGGTAATTCTCGCCTACTCTCCGTTTCAGAAAGAACGATTTTTCGAGAGCGCCAGGCCAGCTTTCTACTGCCCGAAAGGATACGTCTGTGTCCAGGCTGCGGAAAGGGGCAGCGGTTTCAACGAGGGCAGATTTACTTTTCACGGTAAAACCGCGGCTGAGGACGGTTACGATATCATCGAATGGATTGCCGCTCAACCCTGGTGCAACGGTAATGTCGCTATGATGGGAGCTTCAGGATACGGTGTTATGCAGTGGCTTACAGCTCCCCTGAACCCCCCGCATCTGAAAGCCCTGGTGGTGCTGGGAACGACCGATAATTACCGCGGTCTCTGCTACCCGGGAGGTGTACTGCGGCGGCCCTTCGTGCTGGGACTCGTCTCCGGACTGACTCTGGCAGCCATCTGGCCGGGACCGATCGAAGGCAAGGAACCTCCGATGAATGTCATTTCTGAAATCTTCTCTCACACCGAGGACGGGCCGTTCTGGTGGGAACACGGGGGCGGATGGAAAAACGCCGGGAAGATTAAAGCCCCGGTATTGAACCTTATCCATACTCCCAACCGGCTTCACGCTATGTACCACCTGCGTTCTTACGCCGATATAAAATCGACTAAAAAACTTGTAATTACACCCTGGACGAATGAAAACTACCAGCCCTGGATATTCGAGACAACCTCCTTTAACGAGTATATCCTCCGCTGGCTGGACTACTGGTTAAAAGGTATCGATACCGGTATTATGGACGAGCCAGAAATAGCAATCTATGACAACGGTACCGGTAAATGGAGGTTCGAAAACGAGTTCCCACTGAAACGTACGCAGTGGACCGGATTCTTCCTTCACGGGAAACCGGCGAACGGCGAATACGGTACTATCAGTGTGAAAGAACCGGAGGAAGAAAAACCCGATATCTACCACAACCTCAGCCTGAATACAGCCCTGACGACCTCTTACGGTTTGAAAAGTACCTTAACCGAACCCGAAAGACCGAGAAACGTCGCCTACATATCTCCGCCGCTCGAAGAGGACCTCACTGTCTGGGGACCGGTCAGTTTTACTCTGTACGCTTCCACCACTCAGGAAGTTACCTCCGACTGGTCCTTTTTCGTGAAGATGGGAGAAATGGTGCCTGAAGGTGTGCCTTTGAATCCCGCAACAGGCAGCCCGGAGATAAAACCTGAGGCAAACGACCTGTGGACGCCTGAAGAAGTCCAGATTTGGAGCTGGGGGGCTCTGAAGGCTAAGTTCAGGCAAGTCGATGAAGGAATGTCCCGGCCAGGGATGCCCTGGCATACGTTCCGGGACCCGGAAGATATAAAATCCGGTACTATATACGAGTTTCAGATTGAGATGCAGCCCGTTTTCAAGACTTTCAGAAAAGGGTGCCGGATATGGCTGAAAATAGCCAGCGATGACGCTTTATACTCCACCTGGGACAGTTCATCAAGCTATGTTGAGACTCCTCTCTCACCGGAAAAAGCCGAAATTTCTGTTTACCACGACCCCGAACATCCTTCCCATTTGCTGTTTCCGGTTATTCCGGATGCCCCTGAAATCGAACCGGTGAAACCGCCGTTACGCAATGCCGTTCCCGGCGCTCCCCGGTTTACAGAATAATATACGGATACGAATGGAGAACGAATATGAATAACAAGATATCAGTAGAAACGGTCACCGAACCTGCCAGAGAAATCAAAGTAGTGCGCGAGGCGGATGTCGTTGTTGTCGGCGGTGGTCCCGGCGGCGTGGGAGCGGCTGTATGCGCGGCAAGAGCCGGAGCGGATACAGTGCTCATAGAGAGGTACGGACACCTCGGCGGAATGGCTTCCGGAGGTCTGGTCAATATCATCCCTAACCTGGGTGATATTTATGGAGAGCAGCATATAGCAGGCATCGTCCAGGAAATAATCGACAGGATGGATGCCAGGGGAGCCGCTTCTTACCCGAAAAAGTCCGACTGGGGGACCACCGAGAGAGAAGTGGTAGACCGATATCTCAATGCCAGCCTGCGTAATTTCTACGTTCGGAAGAACAACAAGCTGGACAAGGAAATTGTCCTCTACTCCGCACTCGTCGACCCCGAGGTGCTCAAGGACGAGCTTAACGACATGGTTCAGGAAGCGGGCGCAACGATTTATCTCCATTCCTGGGGCACACAACCCATTATGGAGGGAAACCGGGTGAAGGGAGTCTTCTTTGAAAGTAAGTCTGGCAGGCAGGCGATACTTGCCAAGGTGGTAATCGATTCCACCGGCGACGGCGACCTCCTGATACCGTCCGGGGCAGACGTAATTACCGAAATGAAGCGCCCCAGCAGGATTGCCAACCTGGCTTTCTGTTTCTGGATTACGAATGTCGACAACGCGAAAGAGGATGACTTTAAAGCAGCTCATCCTGAGAAATATGATGAACTTATGAAGGAACTCTCCGGGAAACGCGGGTTTGCCAGGCACTTCAGGGGTCTGCTTAAAGACCAGGAGGATGTAATCTGGTTCCATCCCCATATACCCGCTGAAGACCAGACGGATGTGGAAGAAATGACCCGAATTGACATCGATACCCGTAAAAGAGCTCTCATCACATATGAATTCCTGAAAAAATACGTGCCGGGATATGAAAAAAGCTATATTATGCAGACGGCACCCCAGCTGGGTACCACAGGTGGTAAGAGGGTAGTCGGCGAATACGTCATCAAAGAAGAAGACATGAACACTACCGAACCTTTCGAGGACACGATAGCCGTTTTCGCCGGAAACGACCGCGGCGAGCTTTCCCACCAGTACCCGAAGATGTTCATCCCCTATCGCAGCCTTGTGCCGAAGAAGGTGGAAGGTCTGATGGTTGCCTGCCGCGCTTTCTCATCCGAACACGCCGTAAACAACCATTTCAACCTGATTCCTCACTGCCTCTGCTTCGGACAGGCAGCCGGGACGGCGGCGGCAATGGCGCTGGACAGCGGGGTAAGCGTCAAAGAGGTGGACATCAAAGCCCTGCAGAAAAACCTTCTCAAACAGGGTGTTATTCTGCCTGAGATAAAGCAACCGACAAAGATAGCAAGTAAATAAAATGAATCCTGATAGCATAATAGATGATTTTCACAGGGGACTTGCCGGAATAACCGGGTCGGGTAACATCTCCGAAGACCCGGATGTACTCGCCGGATATTCAAGCGATATCAGCTTCGTCTCCGGAGGCAGTCCTCTCCTTGCCGTGTACCCCGAGAACAGGGAAGAGGTTCAGGGTATCGTAAGGAAGGCAAACGAGTACGGAATACCTCTTGTCCCTGTGAGCTCGGGACCACCCCGGTTCAATGGCGATACTGTACCTGAACGGGACAGTGTAATAATCGACTTCAGCAGGATGAAACGGATTATTAACATAGACCCCGTCAACAGGGCGGTTATGATAGAGGCGGGAGTTACTTACGGAGAGTTAATCCCGGAGCTGAAAAAACACGGATTGAAGTTGATTACTTCGCTGCTACCCCGGGCATCTAAATCGGTCGTGACCAGCCGGCTTGAAAGAGAGCCGACCCTTGTCCCTAAATACCAGTTCGATTACGTTGACCCGCTACTCACCCTGGAGGTCGTTTACGGGACCGGCGATGATTTCAGGACCGGTTCTGCTTCCGGTCCGGGAAAACTGGAAGACCTGAAATCGGACAAGGTCAATCCCTGGGGACCCGGTTCCATAGATTATTTCAGGTTCCTTTCCGGCGCCCAGGGGACAATGGGGCTGGTTACCTGGATTGTAACCAAGGTGGAAGTCCTTCCGAAAATCCGGAAACTGTATTTCATCCCTTTCGAAGATATAAATAAATTGACCCTGCCGATGAACATGCTGTTGAAGCGGAGAGTCGTCGACGAATGCCTGGCGCTGAACAACGTAAACCTCGCCACCATACTTGCCGGAAGTATGCCGGATGACTATACGGAACTCAAGAAAAATCTACTCCCCTGGACGGTTATCGTCTGCATTTCCGGTTATGACAGACATCCCAAAGAAAGAGTGAGTATTCAGGAGAGGTACCTGCTTGAAATCTGCAAAGACCTCGATTTGAAAACCTCTACTTCTCTTCCCGGAGCAGAGGGGGAAGAAGAAAAAGTGCTGGAACTCCTGTCCGGTGTATGGGACAAGACTCCATACTGGAAACTGCAGCGTAAAGGCTCGTCCCGTCGGATTTTCTTCCTGTCCCCGTTCAGCAAGGTCACGGAACTTATCGCTTGTATGAAAGACATGGCTATAAAGCACGGCTTCCCGCCGGAAGAAATCGGTTGCTATGTCCAGCCGGTTGTTCAGGGAAGAGGCTGCCATATCGAGTTCAACCTGCCGTGCGACGAGTCGGATACCGCTGAAATGGCGGGAGTGAAGGAGTTGTGTACAACCGCGCCGGAAGTTCTGATGAAAAACGGCGCTTATTTCAGCCGTCCTTACGGCTCGTGGGCCGATATAGTCTATGAAGGTAACAACGAACTGGTAACTGCGCTTAGAAAACTAAAAGGAATATTCGACCCGAATAACATCCTCAACCCGGACAAACTGTGTTTTAAGGAGACGGTGCGTGGATAACCTGAACGATTATATCTATACCATGGAGTCCTGCAACCACTGCGGGCAGTGCCGTTTCATACTGGGACCGAAGATGAGAGGTTGGGAATTCGCTGAAATTTGCCCGATTTACCAGAAATTCCAGTTCGACGCTTACTCGGGCCAGGGCCTGATAAATATCGCCCAGGAACTCCTTGAAGGCACCCTGGAATATGACGACGGACTAATCGAGCATATCTATAGCTGCACCACCTGCGGCGCCTGCGACGTGAACTGCAAGTCCGTCAGGGATATGGAAGTAATGGACACCATCCTGGCGCTGAGGCAAAAGTGCGTCGAGGACGGAAAGGGTCCGATGCCCGCACATAAAGAACTCACCCGGAATGTGGAAACCGAACACAATATCTACGGGGAACCGCATAACAAACGGTTTCAGTGGCTCGGTGGAGATAAAAAAATTTCTGAAAAATCAGGAGTGGCTTATTTCGTCGGCTGTTCCACCGCTTACAAATACCCGGATACGGCTCTGAATATCACCGGAATTCTAAAAGCCGGGGATATCGACTTCACGGTATTGGACGCGGAAGAATACTGCTGCGGAGCCCCGCTGTGGCGGACGGGGCAGAGAGAAGCCGCCGTGAAACTGGCTGAGCATAATATGGAGATTTTTAAGAAACAGGGTATCAAGACGGTTATAACCGGCTGTGCCGAGTGCTACGGCGCCTTCAGAGGTTTTTATCCGAGAATACAGAAGCTCGACTTCGATGTGCTGCATATTACCGAAATCATCTACAAACTGCTTCAGGAAGAAAAACTGAAGCCGAATAAAAGACTGGATATGAAATTAACATACCACGACCCCTGCCTGCTTGGCAGGTTATCCGAGTTGTACATACCCTGGGAAGGCGAAATTAAACCGTTCGGGTACCACGACCCGCCCAAGCAGTTCCGCCGGGGAACTTATGGTGTCTATGACGCCCCGCGTGAAATCCTGAAAGCAATACCCGGAATCGAACTCGTTGAAATGACGCGGAATGAAGAAAACGCTTTCTGCTGCGGCGGAGGCGGCGGAGTGCCGGAGGCATTTCCCGATTTCGCCCTCTGGACCGCCGGAGAGAGATTAAGAGAAGCGAAATCGACGGGAGCCGAAGCTATTGTTTCATGCTGCCCTTTCTGCCGGTCGAACTTCGAAAAAGCAGCAGTCGGGGGTGATAATATCCCGTATTTCGACATTACCGAACTGGTTATGAAAGCGCTTGAATAGGAAAAGAGATTTAGGATGAGCCTGCCTGATAATATCTACAAACTGATGGAAAAGGTGGTGGGAGCGGAGAATATCACCGACCGCCCTCATATCCTGGCGGCCTACCGCCATGCCTCGCCGCAGGGTATGGGTAAACCGCCAAGCCCGGAAGCAGTCGTGATGCCGGGCAGCACGGAAGAAGTCCGGGCGATAGTGAAGATATGCATAGAGAACGGGTTAAAATATTCCGCCGTCACCTCGCTTTTCGGGTCCGGAGTTACCGGCCCGGGGACGGTTATTATCAGCCTTAGGCGGATGAATAAAATAATAGAAATAAACGAAGAAGACCGCTATGTAGTCGTAGAACCCGGAGTCAGGCACGTCCAGTTAAAACCGGAGCTGATGAAGAGAGGTCTGACTTATCCGGTGCCGTCCGTGGGCCCCTCGTGCTCGGTAATGGCAAACTTCCTCGGCAAAGGAGAACACCATATCCAGTACAGCACCTCCAAGAACAACCGCTATCTCCTCGGATATGAATGGGTCAGTCCTACCGGTGACATTATCAGGACGGGTTCGCTGGCGGGTAACGCCGGGTGGTTTTCGCCCGACGGACCGGGACCCAGCCTCGGCGGTCTTGTAGCAAAAGGAAACGGTATATACACCAGGGCCGCTATCGGGTTGGACGCCTGGAGAGGTCCGGCGGTTATGCCAGTGGAAGGCCGCTCCCCCAATTACAAAGTCCGTCTACCGCAGGACTGCCATAGGGTGTTTATTTTTAAATTCCCTAGTTTAGATAAAGTACGCGACTTCATGGTCGAAATGGGCAGGGCGGAAATCGGCATCGGCGTCCTGAAGTTCTTCTACGCCACGGCAGCGGTGATGTTCACCGTTTCCGCCAACGATTTCTGGGAACTCTGGGACAGCGGTCTCTTCCAGAGAGAACTGCCGCTGGCGGTCTGGGTATACCTGGCAACCTGGAGTCCGGAAGAACTCGAATATGAGGAACGGGTGATGTGGGACATCGTCAATGAGATGGGAGGAGAGGAAGTAGCCGGGGAAGTGCGGAAGCGGTGGGAAGACAACATGGACTTCTTCATCCTGGTAAGTTTCCTGCAGCGGGTACTCAAGCTAGGCGGCGGCTGGAGACCGGTGATTCACTCCGAATCTTTACCCCATACCGTGGAGATTGCCAAATCATTCCCGGAGTATTTCCACAGGTTTGTCAACGAGGGACTGATATTAAACGCTCCGTATAATTACCAGATAATCCCTATCGAATACGGGCACGGCGCCCATATCGAACTGCTTTTCTTTTACGACCGCACCATACCGGAACGGCGGCGGCTACCGATGGAGATATCCAGAGAAGCCGAGGCATACGATATCGAACACGGCCTTTATACGTCTCCTTCGCCAGGTAGCGCCAGGGAAGATATCGGAGAACTTTACAGCAACTACAACGTCTGGATGAATAAGATAAGAGAAGCGTTCAGCCCCGATATCCAATAGACCTGCTTCTATCAGCCTGCCCCCCCCTGCAAATCCTGTCATTTATCGTTTATAATGTGATGTAAATTCGGAATTAAAAACCGGGAGTGAACATGGCACCTGTATACGGAATGACGCGTTTTGAATTCGACGAAAAGAACGACCTTGAACACTATACTATATGGCTGGCCGACCTGGCTCATGGTGCGCCGCCGTGGAAGCCTCTTTTCTTCGTGGAAAGCTGGGGAAACTGGTGCTACCGCTCCATACAGAAACTCGCCGAGCAGCTCTCTCTCCCCACCACCAAAGGCTGGGATGTCAGATTTATCGACGGCTATCCGTATCTGGCAGTAATCGAGACCACCGAAGAAGAAGCGAAAGAGCGGGAGCCCCTGTTCAGGGAGAAGATAAGACCGTATATAGAGGACTTCGAGGACATCTGGGAACAGCGTAAGACCGAGATAATGGATATCTACGCCGGACTGAAGTCCGACTACGGGTTGAACAAATACGAAGATATACATAACTTAAGTAATGTAGACCTTCTGGATATTTTCGACGACTACCTGCAGGTGAGTCGCAAGCAGTGGGATATCCACATGGAACTGCTGATGCCTGCCTATTACCTTTTCGGGCTGTTCGACCAGATTTGCCAGGAACTGCTCGGATTCGGCAACAGCGATACGCGCTACGCAAAACTGATGACCGGATACGACAGTATGGTGTTCAGGTTCAATAAAGAAATAATAGCTCTGGCAAACCGGGCAAAGGAACTCGGACTCGCCGGGATATTCCGGAATACCGGGGACAGTGAAGCTGTTATTTCAGAACTCGAAAAAAGCGAAAACGGAAAGAAATGGCTCGGTGAATACCGAGATTTTCTTGAAGTCCACGGCTGGCGGTGCGAGCGCATGCTCGACTGGGCGACACCGAACTGGATTGAGAAGCCGGTCCTGGGAGTCCCCTCGATAAAAATTGCAATCAATACCGGTGAAAGCCGGGAGATGGATGAAAGAAGACAGCGGGCTATAAAAGAAAGAGAAGAAACTGAAAAAGAAGTCCTTTCGGAAATAGCCGCCGGCCAGAAGGGATGGTTCGAAGCGCTGATGAAGTCCGCCCAGCGAGCCTGTTACTGGAGTGAAGACCATACCTACTATCTCGACCTCTACTGCCACGCCATAGGGCGGTGGATAACGAAGGAAATCGGGGACCGCTTCGAGAAAGCCGGAGTTATAGACGAATCGGAAGATGTTTATTTCCTGATTGCGGATGAAATCGAAAAAGCGCTGATTCCGATGGGCAAGGTAAAACTCCACGAGTACGTGAACGAGCGTAAGAAGGAATGGGAGGGATACAATAAACTGACTCCCAAACCTCATTACGGCAACATAGACCGCGTGCAGGAAGTGGTCAGGAAAGACCCGGTGATTACAGTCGCCACGGCGACCCCCGTCGTCAGGGAAGACTTCAAGGCAGACCTTTACAGCGCAGCTTCGGCCCCCGGCGTAACCGAAGGTATTGCCCGCGTAATAATTCACGAAGACAAACTTGGAGAGCTCCGTCAGGGAGAAATACTGGTGGCATCCGGTATCAGCGCTCTCTGGACTCCCTCCTTCGAGATGATAAGCGGCATCGTTACCGACGGCGGCGGCGCCCTCTCTCACGCCGTAATCGTCGCCAGGGAGTACGGCATCCCGGCGGTAGTCGGTTGCCTGGAAGCAACGGCGAAAATAAAGACCGGCGACAGGTTGAAGGTGGACGGAGACCTCGGTCTGGTCTATATACTGGAGAAAGCATAAATTGTCTGGGAGATATGTATACCGGATTGAAGAACTCAGGAAGGAACAGAAAGAGCTTGTTGGCAACAAGTGCGCCAACCTGGGGGAAATGGCGGGAATGGGACTGCCCGTCCCGGGAGGTTTCGTCCTTACAGTAGAAGCCTATAAAGATTTCCTGAGCGTGACCGGAGCAGCCGGCGAAATAAGAAAATACCTGAAAGAACAGGGTAATGATGCCTCTGATTCCGCAAAACAGAGTGAGATAAGTGAATATATACGCCGTATCGTGCAATCAGCGGCAATGCCGGAAGAGATGGGGGAAGAAATTTCCGGTTATTACAAAGCACTCTGCAATACATCTGATTCGCAGGAGGTCGCCGTATCGGTACGCTCGTCGGGACCTGTCAGCCACCCCGGACAGTATGAAACGTTCCTGAATATAGCCGGTGAATCGGCGGTAATCGAACATATAAAGAAGGTCTGGGCAAGCACCTTCAATCCCCGTTCCCTGGCTTTCAGGAGCCGAAAAGGGCTGCCCCTTGAAATCGACCCCATAGGAGTCGCCGTTCTCGAAATGGCGGATGCAAAAGCCGCCGGAATTATTTTCACCGCCGACCCCAATACCGGCGACACCTCGCGGATGATAATCGAGGCAAACTGGGGACTGGGAGAAAGCGTCGTTAGCGGTCAGTCCACGCCGGATATCTTTACTATCGATAAAAACACCCTAGAAATCGTGGAGAAGAAACTGGGTCCCAAGTCCAGCTATATGACTGCGAACAAAAAAGGGATTACGGAAGTGAAATCATCACAGGAAAAAAGCGCCGCTTTCTGCATCAGCGACGATGAAGTGAAAAAAATTGCCGGGCTGGGCAGGATACTCGAAGAACACTACGGAGCACCTCAGGACGTGGAATGGGCGGTAAACCGGAACGCCGGGACATCCGACAATATAATACTGCTGCAGACCCGCAACGAGGTAATAGCACAGGAAAAGAGCAGCAGTGACCAGATTATCGACCTGATGATAAACCGCTTCTCCTGAAAACAGAGAAACAAATGCCTATAAAAGCTAAATGGGTTGGAATCGACTTCGGTCAGTGTCTCTGCGACAGCACGCCGGAGCGTACCTACTGGATGATAGGTGACGTCTGCAAGGAACTGGGGCAGCCGGAATTAATCGATGAGTGCTGCTACAGGTGGCGTGTCCTCAAGGAAAGGTACGGGTCGTGGTCGGTAGTGAAAGAAGGACACCGTGACGAGATAGCCAGCTTCGTTTTCGACGGTCATCCGGAGGGAATGACGGTCTTTTCAAAAATGGAGCAGAAGTATATTAAACCGGCGGACGGCACCCTCGACGCCATCAGGTACCTGAAGGGACAGGGTATAAGGCTTTCGATTGTCGCCGAGCTGAAAAGGACTTTCGGCCCCATCGGCACCGACCAGGTAAGCCTTTTCCTGAGGAACCAGGGGATTTCCGGGTTTTTCGATTACCTGATTACGCCGCAGGGGAAGGTAGACCTGACGAACGGTTCGGTGGATGAAAGGTACAAAGGTTCTTCGAAGGAAACGGGCGACCTTTACGATATCCTTGTAGAAGACCTGTCGGAGCTCGGAATAAAGCCAGCCGAAGCGGTAATGCTGGGCGACAAGGAATGGTCGGATATCACCCCGGCCCGGAAGAGGGGACTGAAGGCGGTCTGCTATACCGGGTTTATCTACCGTGGAGAGTCCGCCGCCGAATACACAATCAGGCATTTTTCGGAAGTGAAGAACGTTATTGAAGGATACGGTGAATGAAGAAACTGAAAAGCCTGCGCCTGGTCTACGAGGACGGTACTGAAAAGGTACTGGACGCCTCCGAACTAGAAGCGTCATTGCAGTCGGCGCTTGCCGGGTCCGGTCTGTCGGAAGCTCCGCCGGAGATTTCCCCGGCAGGTAACTACCTCGTGATGGAATGGAAGGACGGATGGCAGGAAGTAATGGCGGTGAACAGCGATATCGCTGAACTGCTCAGGTACTACGTTATCAGGCGCATCGAGAACAAGGGTAGACTCGTACTGGATACAGGCGCCGATTATCCGGAGCTTACGATAGTGGAAAGAACGCCGATGGACATCAGCCGGATTCTGTTGGTCGGCGAAAGCGGAGTCAGGTCGTACAGCCTCGAACATGAAATAGAAGGATACGAAGGTACATTCGAAGCCGGCGGTAAAAAAGAATTTACAAAATACGACAGGGAGAACCCGGATTTCAACAACAACCTCAGCATTTCCCCGGAGAGTATCAAAGGAATAATGAAATCAATCTCAAACATACTTGCGGACAAGAAGCTCTCTCCCGATAAATTACTGGCTATGGAAAAAGACCGCCGTATCCGCGAATACGCAGGAATCGCGAAGACAGCCGGAATCAGAGGGGTAAAAAAACAGAGTGATGTCTATGGTTTTGTAGAGCTTGTCCTTAAGAAAATGACAGACTGAGATATTTACGGATTATAGTCTCTATAGCTCAAGTGACCTAGCCTGTCATTCACGCTCCTGGCAATCGACTCCGCCTCGCTGTCACCTTTATCCTTTACCAGCCTGTTAACCGCTTTATAGAAATCCCTGATTTCCTCAAGCGAGTAACCGATAGAAGTCAGGTAGCAGGCGGTATGCTCGCCGGCGGGGAAACTGATCGAGCCTGTTACCTCGGAAACTATCCGGGTCATTGCCGCGGCGGCTTCTTCGCTGGTCATCGTATCGTGCTTCCAGTTCAGCCCCTCGCCCTCTATGTTAAACTGCTCCCGGTTGACATATGCCCTTGTCCTGGGAGCCAGGAAAAGACTGAAAAGGGTGAACGTATCCGGGGCGGCTTCATTTATCAGCTCGATTGTCTCGGTCACCGTCTCCTGAGTTTCCCCGGGGAAACCGACCACCACGTTGAAATTGGTAATAATATCGAGGTCTCTTGCCTGCCGCGCCACTTCCACTACCGCATCCTTTGAATAATCCCTCCCCATTTTATGCAGCACGTCTATCGAGCCCGATTCCAGCCCGAGGTCAAGCGCCAGACAACCCGAATTCTTCATCTTCTCCAGCAGATTCCGGTCAAGGTTTTCTATACGGGCGTAAGACGACCACTTGACATCGATTCCGTTCCCGATACATTTCTCGTATATCGCGTCGCATACCCCGGCGCATCTTGCGGGTGGAGAAGAAAAACAGGAATCGGCAAAACGGAAGGTCTTAATACCCAGCTTTTCCACATCGAATAGTATTTCCTCGACCACTCTTTCAGTAGTACGGTACCGCACCGGTTTTCCCCAGTAACTTACTTCCGAGCAATACGCGCAGTTATAGGGACACCCCCTGCCTGTCTCCACAGGCAATACGGGAAACCTTTTCGGTGAAGGAATCCCCATCAGGTCCCAGGCGGGTATCGGCAGGCTGGCCATATCGACCGGCTGTCCGCGACCGTTCACGACCACTTCACCGTTCCGCCTGAAAGCCAGGCTGTTCACCCGGTGGGGACTGTTTCCTGCCTGAATTTCTTTTATAAGCTCAAGGAAGACCTGCTCCCCCTCCTGCAGCAGAATATAGTCCAGTTCCGGAATATACTGTAAAATCAGTTCAGGCGGTATCGACCAGCTAATGGGACCTCCGAGGACAATTACCGACTGCGGGTTTTCCTCCCTCGCCTGTCCGGCGATACGTTTCACGTCTTCGAGGGTCATAAAGGTGGATGAGATACCGATAACACCGGCATCCGTAAACTGCACTTCGTCGAAGAAAAAGTCGGCTATCTTCACACGGAGTCCCTGCTGCCTGAGGTAACCGCCGACAACGGCGGCGCCAAGTGAAGGAACAGAGCACTGGTAGGTATTCTTGCCGGACATACCGAGCATAATTATCACGGGGTCGCAGACCATTCCCATCTGCTCGAGCTGGGGAATATCCACCGGCGAAACACCGGTAATTATCAGGACATCGGCTTCTTGTTTTTCAGGACTCGCCAAATGTTTTCCACCTCTCTGTGGTGATTATATCAGGCATACCTCTCCAACATCAAAAGTGCTGTACGTACAATATATTTACCCGGTCTTATGGGTCTGTCTTTATTCCCTGTGCGAGCCTGAGTACCTTCCCGAAGGTCCTGCGGTGAAGACCAGGGTAGGCTTCTTGATATCTGTCCATTTCCAGGGGCAGTGTTTCAAGCCCTTCGGTATACATACCAACGAGTTTTTCGTAAAGTAATGAGTCTCGTCTCCGAGAACGAGGCTCATCTCTCCACCCAAATCGTTCGGGTTTTCGGGGTCGCATCCCACCATAGCGATGACTTCTTCCCAATCGTGGTTGTGCCCAAGTGGCGGTGCGGCGCCGGCACCTTCGTATATCCAGACGAAGTCGATATAGAACGAACCTTCAACCACATTATCTTCAAGGTGCATAACGTGAGCGCCCTTAGACGTGGATTCCCGCGGGGGTCTCGGTGGCGCGCCTTCTATATTTCCGTCGAATTCAGCCACGTCTGTTATTATTTTACACCCGGATACTGCCGCACCTTCAGCAGGCTTGCTGTCACCCGTCGGTGTCCTGGTATATTTCCTGGAAGGTGCTAAAGTCGTAAAGAAAACCGGTTTGTCTATCCTGTTGAATATAATCGGGCAGTGCCTGGCTCCGGCAGGGACGAATATCAGGCAGGTTCTGTCCAGTACATGCTTTTCATCGTCCAGCCAGATTGTTATCTCTCCTCCGAGACTCTGCGGGTCTTCCCTGTCCGAACCGATAAACCCGATAACCTCATCGAAGTCGTGGACATGTGGTTCCTCAACCTTATCTTCGGAAGAACCTTTCCAGAGCCACGCGCAGTCGATATAGAACATATCCTCGATAATGTCGCTATCGACGGTCAGCAGGTGAGTCGACTCAACCGTCGACTTGCTTTCGCGGCGTCTGGTCTCGATTTCTTCTCTTTGCTCGGGTGGAAGAGGCCTGGGTCCGGTTACTATGTATTTTGAGTATTTTAATGAAGTCATCTTACTCTCCTGAATATTATCTGAATATGGCGTAATGCTTCTGCTAGGTGCCTATTACTATTTCATCGCCTTCCCACCTGTATTTAGCATTGAGGCCTGCTTGTCCGGTTATTTTTTCTATATAACTAAATACTTCCCGTCCTCTCTCGTCATTCTTAAGTAGCTCGGGCTTGCCCTTTTTATCGACCATGCAGGGGAGATAACTCACCCGGGTAATTATTCCGTCGTCTATAGTGCACCTGGCAATCATTGTATATACCGACTCGGGATGCCACGGATATACAGCCAGGTTCACCGGCTCGAACATCTTCTTCATATTCTCCGTCAACTGCTTCAACCGTTCGGTCTGCGGATTCACGTGAACGTTTGAGACCGAAACGAAGTTTCCCAGGTTGTGAAAAATCGTCTTTCCTTTGTACTGCTCAATCCCCTTGCATATATGGGCGTGATGTCCCAGAATCAAATCTGCCCCGGCATCTATAGCTGCGTATGACAGCGGTTGTTCATACATAGCCAGCTCGGCCGGCCTATGAAGGATACCCTTATGCAGGGCTACCACCAGGACATCGCAGAGCGGCCTGAGTTTCCGGATATCTTCCACCATTCCCTGACGGCTGGCAAGCTCGGCGAAGGTATATGGAGTGGGAGGTCTGTTCGGACCGGTTGGTTCGTTGTGCGTTATGACTCTGACATAGGCACATCCCGGTTTGTCCGGTGTAGCCCACCCGGCTTCGGGGCCGACGCAGTTATAATTCAGAAAACCGAATCGAGTACCCTTGCGCTCGATTATAGTCGGTTTTCTCGCTTCATCGATATTCATTCCGGCTCCCACAATATCAATGCCGTACTTCCGCACTCCAGCAATGGTGTCCTCCATCCCCGGTACACCCCAGTCCCATATATGGTTTTGAGCGAAGGTGAGTACATCGAAACCGGCATAGGGTAAAGCGCTCATATGTTTCGGGTTGCAGGGCGGCGAGTTGGTGTATGAAAATGTCTGCTCAAGCCTTTCTGTAAAGACACATTCCAGGTTTCCCACGGTTATATCGGCAGCTTTCAGCACGGGTGCAGTCGATTCGAAGTACGACTCTGCATCGGGTAACCTGAGAATGATATCTCCCACTCCCAGCATGGTGATGGTCCCGGCAGCCATATTTTCTACCTCCAGTATTTAATTCACTTAAAACTTTTCGGCTATATCATCGAGCCCGAGTTCGATTAGTTTCTGCCTGGTAGGGGCTCCCGTCTTTTTATCCCAGCCTCTCACTTCGTAGTATTCGTCAAGCACCCGGTTGATAGTCTCCCGGGATAGTACTGCTCCTTTTGCAGGTCCATCGGGCAGCGGCTCTTCAAAGAACCTGTCCGGCAAAGTGTCGTCCTTCCTGCTCTGACCCTCCCTGACGGCGTATGCCTTGAAAAGGTTGAAAATCCGTTCTCCGGACTCCATAAGCTCCTCAGGAGTTGTATCAATACCCGTGTAAGCCGAATATATCCCGGAAAGGTAGGTGGGACCTATACCGAGACGCCCGCCGACAAACAGGTCCGTTCCCAGGGCGTTCTGGACCGAGTACAGGTCCTGGAGCCATTTGGTATAGAGTGCTTTCCCTTCCCAGGTGGAATGGATTTCCTGCGGTGGAGTCTTGAAAATCTTTTTCTTTATATCATCGAATATATCGAATTCATCTATCCACCAGTTAGGGTCATAGATATCGGAGTCCTGTGCGGTATGTCCGCCCTTAATATTATCACCGCCCCTGGGACTGGTAATATGACACAGGACGTATATCTTCTGGTGCGCCCTCGGGTCACCGTCTATTATCTCCACGCCCTTGGTCGTCATTACAAAACGTTCGGCTCCCCTGCCGATTTCTTCCGCTGCTTTCACACTGCCCCCGGCCAGGACATTACCGAATCCTTCCCTGTACGCTATTTTTCGTATCAGTTCCATAACGGAATCTTCATTACCCCAGCCCAGGTCCAGACTGTCGGTGTCACTTTTATCGATTATGCCTCTCTGAAATAGTTCCATGGCATAAGCAATCGTACCCGATGCTCCGCCGTAGTCTATCCCGAACCGCTGACATAACTCCTTGCTTTTTAATATTGCCGGAACATTATCGATTGCGCAGTTTGCTCCGAACGCGCAAATAACCCCTATCGCAGTCCCCCGGCCTATTATCGTTCCGGCGTACTTCCCCTCTTTCACCTCGGATACCTGAAAACATTGCGCCGGGCAAGCATAACAACTTTTCCTGCCGCTGTCATATTTTCTGTTTATTTCACGGTTTCCCCTGGTCTCCAGAAAGTCCGGTAAAATCCCTGCCGTAAAATTTTTTGCTCTCAGTCCGCCTTCTTCTATATACCGCCTTAGTCCACCTCCCATGCCGCTGTAGCTGCCGGGCATCATTGCCGCTTTACGACTGGCCTCCTGACACTCATTCATCTCCGCTACAGCTTTATTAAATTCCTCCGGTCTGACAGGACGCAGGACTCCGCTACCCTGAACCACTATAGCTTTTAGCTTCTTGGCTCCCATTACCGCTCCGGCGCCGGTCCTGTTGGCACCGTGATGAAGGTCGGTAATCGGACATGCATACGGGACCAGGTTCTCTCCTGCCTGCCCGATTGCGATTACCCCGACTCTCGGTGCCGGTTCCGTCTCCTGCTCGAGAATACCTGTTGTTTCGTATGTATCCTTTCCCCATAGGTGACCGGCTTCTCTTACCTCAACGCCGTCGCTGTCAATCCAGAGATACACAGGTTTTTCAGCCTCGCCTCTGACAACCAGCACATCATATCCGGCACGCTTCAGGTGTACACCCCAGACTCCGCCCGTGTTCCCCGTACCTATGTTCCCCGTCTGCGGGTGCTTGGTGGTGATTTCCGTCCTGCAGGTTCCGGGTATCTGCGACCCTGAGAAAGTCCCGGGGGCAAAGACAACGATATTTTCAGGACTCAGGGGTCCGATTTCAGGCCCTGCTTCATTGTAAAGAATCCTGTTGCTGAACCCCATTCCACCCATATACTTTCGGGTAAATTCAGGGTCAATATCGGTCTTTACGACTTTTCCTGTCGATAAATCTACATCGAGTATTTTTTTCTTTCCGGTTACATCCATTCGTTCAACTATCTCTATCTTTTTACAGCCAGTTCGGTTAACTTGTTTACGTCATCCACTTCCTCGAGGTTTTCCAGCAATTCCACGAGTTTTTCCGCATCTTTTACGCTGACCAGTCTGGAAAACTCCACCTGTTCCATGAATTTCGCAATCAAGCCGTCTCTGGATAGAGGCTTATAGGGTTCGCC
The DNA here is from genome assembly GCA_964543495.1 of uncultured Dehalococcoidales bacterium. Taxonomy (GTDB): domain Bacteria; phylum Chloroflexota; class Dehalococcoidia; order Dehalococcoidales; family UBA2162; genus CAYVOV01. The sequence goes on from CAZIYN010000002.1 coordinate 34,365, forward strand.
CAGCGGTCTGTCGACATACTCGGAAATAGTACGACCGTCTTTCATCTTTACCACGAGTTCAACGCCTTCGGGTTTATCCAGGTACCCCAGCTTTACTTTTTTAATCAGGGCCTGAAGTTTAGGGTCGCTGATTTTTTCCGTGGTATAGTTTTCGTCCGTGGAGCTTCTTCTGTATAGAGTACTGGCCGCGGCAAAATAAAAACTCCAGAGAGCATTCATAGGAGGATAATCACCGAATATATAGGGTTTGGAATAATGTACTGCCGTACAGGTAATCGAAAGGTTCAGGGCAACTTCCTCTATATCGTCGGTGTTGTAATCATATTTGTTGGCAATATTCAGAGCAGTCTCGGTAACTATGTTGGTAGGCCTGCCGCCGGGCCATGGTTTGAATACCTGCTCGACATGAAATTTTTTACCCAGACCTTCCATAATCCTTTCACCGCGGTTACAGGAGGCTAGGCTGGGATAGAAACCACCGCGCTCCCCGAAGAAGGGATTCTTTACTCCGGGCCATCCTGCTTCGGCAAATTGGGCGGCATTAACGCCGTTCCGCGCCTCTATAGCATTCCAGAACTTAACGCTTACGGTCTCCTCATAACCTCCCCTGGCAATCTGGGCTTTAAAAAACGGGTCGTTCACTCCCAGCCATCCCGGATTCGCCGCCTGCGCCGTTTCGCCGCTCTTTTTTGCTGCCGGCCTGGTCTGTCTGCCCGGTGCAGCCGGACCGCCCGGGCCGCCCGGTGCCCCTCCTGCCATCGCTCCACCCCTTCCTATCAGCATGGTAAGACTGAGAGCGTTCCTTATCTGGTCGCTGCTCAAACCCATTATACGACCGTAAATAGC
>CAZIYN010000003.1:0-30859 GCA_964543495.1 uncultured Dehalococcoidales bacterium
CGTTGGAGATTCCCGCCTCCAGCGGGGTGCAGGGTCCGGGTGAGATGATTATATAAGAAGGACCCAGGGTCTCTATTTTTTCCAGGGTTATTTCATTATTGCGGTAGACCACCGGCTCCCGGCCCAGTTCTCCCAGGTACTGGGCGAGGTTATAGGTAAAAGAATCGTAATTATCTATAATCAGTATCATATCTATCCACTACCCGATGCCACGCCGAGGGCATCCATCAACGCTTTAACCTTGTCCAGGGTCTCCCGGTACTCGGACTCGGGGTCCGAATCGTACACCACGGCGCCGCCGGCCTGGAAATAAGCTTTCCTGCCTTTGATGATGAAGGTGCGTATTACGATATTGAGGTCGAGGTCGCCGTTGAAGCCGATGTAGCCGATGCTGCCCGTATAAATGCTCCGCCGGGTCGGCTCCAGTTCGTCGATAATCTCCATAGAGCGTACCTTCGGCGCGCCAGTTATGGAACCGCCGGGGAAGGTGGCTTTAAGCAGGTCGATAACGTTTTTCCCCTCCCTGAGCTGCCCCACAACCGTCGAGGTCAGATGGAACACGGTGGGAAAAGTCTCCAGGATAGCCAGCTCGGTGACCTTCACGGTGCCGTAGCGGCACACCCTGCCGAGGTCGTTCCTCTCCAGGTCCACAATCATAATATTTTCAGCGCGGTCTTTAACGCTGGCCAGCAACTTTTCCGCATTTGCTTTATCTTCTGCTTCGGTATTACCCCTGGGAAGAGTCCCCTTTATTGGGCGCGTCTCCACCCAGTCGCCAGTTACGCGTAAGAACCGCTCCGGCGAGGTACTGGCAACCGTTACCTCGTCGAAACCCAGATATGCCGCAAACGGGGCCGGATTAATCCTGCGCAGGCGTTTGTACAGCTCGAACGGCGGGACGGTTAAATCGGCATCGAAACGCTGTGACAGGTTCACCTCGAAGATATCACCGTCGATTATGTATTTCCGGCATTTCTCAACCGCATCAACATATTCCCGGTGGGTGAATCCGCCGCCAAGAGCGACCTTCTGTTGAGTGGATACGGACTCCTGCATACTGGCTTCCACCGCTGGCTTTGCATTCGACAGTCTGGCTTTCATATCACCGAGTCGTTCTTCTGCCCGCCTTATCCGCTTTTCCTCGTCCATTTCAGGAAAGCCCGTAGATACGATATATGTCCTGTTCTCGAGGTTGTCAAAAGCAAGGACGAGGTCGTAAAAGCCGAGGTAGCACTCCGGCAGTTGAAGGTCATCCACCGCCGTTTTGGGCAGACGCTCGATGAAGTGACAGAGGTCGTAGCTGAGGTAACCCACAGCGCCGCCGATGAACGGCACCGGCGTGGAATAGACATCAAGGCAGTACTTTTGAAGTATCTCACCGAGGACATCGAAGGGATTTCCGGTAAAGTTCCTGGTTTCTCCGCTTTCGGTTACGGATATTTCCGTGCCGCGACTGCTCAGCACCAGGAAAGGTCCGGCGCCGATAAAGGAATACCTGCCCAGCTTCTCCGGGTCCATCCCGCTATCCAGGAAAAAGCAGAATTCCCCGTCCCTGAAGATATCGAAGGCTTCGACAGGGGACAGTCCGGTCTTTATTTCTTCAATGAGCGGGCGTTTTTTCTCTGGCATAGCAATCAACTGCGGTCAGTTTTTAGCCGGCTAACGGACACCTGAATAATACAACCGCAGTGATATACAGTCAATTGATTTGAAGGTTCTGTTTATATTTGGTTGTTTGTCTCTACCTCACCCCTTACCCCTCTCCAGCCAGAACCATTCCAAAGAAACAGGATATATTGGCTGGAGAGGGGTGTGTGTGAGAGAGGGGGGCTCTACCCCCCTCTCATAAATTTCTCCCCCTTTCAAACAAAGAGATAATCGTCTGGTAATCCAAGGGACTGTTTGAAAGGGGGCAAGGGGGATAGTATGCAGTCAATCAACTCGAATAACACTTGACTATTCATTCAAGATATTGTATGTTATGACTTGAATATATATTCAAGTAACAGGACCGGTGTTTTGAATGGATAAACGCCAGCAAATATTGCAGGCAGTAAGGCGGGTAGCTTCCAGAGAAGGATTCCATGGGGCTACCATTAAAAAAATCGCCGATGAAGCGGGGCTGAAATCAACCTCGCACGTATACTGGTATTTCAAGAATAAAAAAGAACTTTTTCAGGCTATGATGGAAGACCTTTCACCCATCTTACGCCAGCTGCCGAATATGTGGAGCAGTATCGACGACCCTCCCGAAAAGGTACTGACGTTCATAGGAGCGAGCTTTCTAAAGACGTTCGATAATCCTGAAGCCCGGCAGCTATTCCGCATCTTCTTCTCGGAAATGCCATTCGAACCCGAGACCGCTTACAGCTTCGGCGAGAAAGCCGTATTATTGCTGAATTTCCTGGTTGCATACCTCGACCACCAAGTAGAAACAGGCAGGCTGCGCCGCAATGATACACAGAGTAGCGCCCGTTCGTTTATCGGCTCGTTCGTCATATACCTGCTGGGAAGAGAGTTTTTTATTCCGTTACGCGCCGGCCTGCCGTCGCAGGAAGAATACACGCGGGAAGTGGTCGAAATTTTCCTGAGAGGACTGAGACCGGAAGCATGAGCCGGGAAGTACAGGAGGTGCACGGTGAAGAGAATTGCCAATTTCGTTTATGACCACGCCAAACTTGTTATCGTTATCGTAGCCATTATCAACCTGGCATCTCTCGCTTCATTCTATCGATTCAATCTCGACACCGATTTTCTTGCTTTCTTCACCGAGGGAAACCCGAAAGCCGAAGCGTATATCGCACTGAACGAAAAATACCAGAGTGGGGAGATTATTTCAGCGCTCATAGAATCGGATAGCCCGCTGCTCGAAAAGGATAACCTGATATCCGTTCTCCGGCTCCAGCAGGATATTCAGGAGATAGACGGAGTTGCCGAACTGCAGGGTCCGCTGCCGCCGGTGATAAACACAGACGCGGGAGTCCTTCCCATTAACGAAGCCCAGATAGAGCAGAACTACGACCAGTTCAGGTATTTTATGGAGAACAGGTATTTCCTTACCGACCAGCTACTCTCAGCCGACCAGTTGAGTGCCGCAATAACCGTCAGCCTGACGATAGACGCCGATGCCGGTGGGGTAATCGATTCTCTCAACATGGTGGGGGAAGCAAGTCCGCTGGAAGTCTCACTGGCCGGCAACGAGGTAATAAAGGATACCGTCTGGGGCTACCTGGTGAGGATACTCTGGATACTGCCTCCAAGCGCGGCGCTAGGTATAATTATCATCTTTTACCTGGTATTGCGAAACCGCCGGCTGACAATAATGTCAATTATCCCGGCGATTTTCTCGGCTCTCTGGACGTTCGGCACCCTGTTCTGGAGCGGTCAGAAACTGAACCTGATATCCATAATATGCCCGTTGTTCATCATCGTAATCGGCTCAGCATACGGACTGCACTACGTCAGCCACTTCATGGACAACTTCAATAAATACAAAGACAGGCGTGAAGTTACGGTTGCCACGATGGAAATGGTGGGGACCCCGATATTTATGGCAACCATCACAACGATGGCGGGTTTCATATCACTGGTCTGGACGGACGTTTTGCCGATGCGACAGATGGGTATCTTCGTTACCGTGGGAATCGCCTATGCCGGTCTGATGGCACTCTTCTTCGTGCCCGCCGTACTCTCCAAACTCAATCTTAAAGGAATAAAGTCCACCACGGAAGGAAACCTGCTGAACAACTTCGTACTGAAAGCATCGAGGCAGAGAATAATGGTATCCGCGGTATTTATTGTCATCGTGATTGTTTCCGGTGTTTTCATCCCCAGACTCGATGTCGTTTCCAACCAGCTTATGTTCTTCAGAGAGGGTTCCGAGATACGGCAGACATTCGATAAGGTTGAAGAGCTTTTCGGAGGAGCCATGCCCCTGGTAGGGGAAATAATTCTCCCGGAAGAGCAGGGCATCCTGTTCAACAACGAATACGCAGTCGGTGTTCTTGAAACCGAGAGGGAACTTGAAGAACTCCCGGGAATCAGGAGCGTTTTCTCCATCTTCGATATGATAAAAGGAATGAACATGATGGTAACGGGTGAAGACGCCTATCCGAGCAGTCCCACCTTCGCGCCGGAAATGCTCTCCCAGCTCGACGTCAGCGCCCTGGACACCTTCGTGTCCGAAGACGGTCTCAGGATGCTGATAAGGACGGAAGGTCTTACTTCCGGGGATATCGACAAAATCGAGGAATTCGTCGATGAACACGATGATACGGTACGGATAATAACCGGCCTGCCGGTGCTTTTCGATGAAATGAACAGCCTGGTGGTCAGGAGCCAGGTCCAGAGTCTCGGCCTGGCACTGGTGCTGATTTTCATTATGCTCCTAATAAACCTGCGTAAACTAACCGCCGCCCTGGCAGGTATCCTGCCGGTGGTGATTACCATATGCGCCATAATGGGTATGCTTTCAATAACCGGATTCCAGCTCAATATGATGAGTGCCAACCTTTCCGCTATCACCATCGGGGTGGGAGTGGACTATTCGATACACGTCCTCGCCGGTATATATTACTACCGCAGGCAGGGAATGGACAGCCGGGAATCGGTGCGTTCCACCCTGACGACGGTATCGCGCCCGGTGCTGGCAAACGCCTTCGGACTAACCATCGGCTTCTCCGCGTTCTTCTTCTCGCCGCTGGCGATACACACTCAGGTAGCTTCCGTAATGTGGGTGGCGATGGTCGTTTCCTCGATGGCAGCTTTACTGCTGCTGCCGATATTCTACTCCGGCAGACGCAGCAGCTAGAGCATTTTCCCGTAAAAAATGATATAGTATACTAATAAAAAATTCGGGGGAGGTCTGCTATGCCACCGACGATTCATCCGACCGGTACTACTATCTACGACAGTGAAAAATGCTGGAACGGTTATACCATCATAAGAACCCGCGATGCCGGCGCCGTTCTCACGGATATGAACGGCAACATTGTCAACCAGTGGAAAAACATGAACGGTTTCCCGGGTCCGAACAAGATAATGCCCGGCGGCTACGTAATGGGAAGCACCAAACAGAGGAATATGAAATACGGCTACCAGGACAACGTGGACGTCGTCCAGGTGGACTGGGACGGTAATATAGTCTGGAGATTCGATAAATACGAGCTTGTCAGGGACCCCCACCAGAAAAAGACCTGGATGGCGAGACACCACCACGATTACCAGAGAGAGGGCAACCCGGTGGGATACTATGTTCCCGGCATGGAGCCCCTGACAGATAAAGGCAACACGATTATCCTCTGCCACAAGAATATAAAAAATACAGCAATCAGCGAAAAGGAACTGCTGGACGACGCTATTATCGAGGTCTCCTGGGACGGTGAAATCATCTGGGAATGGAACTGCAACGAGCACTTCGATGAGCTGGGTTTCAGCGAGGAAGCGAAGAACGTCCTTGCCCGCATGCCGAACAGCCCCCCCGGGGGCGGCAGAGCCGGCGACTGGATGCACCTGAACTCGGCTTCGACGCTGGGACCCAATAAGCGGTACGACTCAGGAGACAAACGGTTTCACCCGGACAACATCATCTGGAGCAGCCGCCAGTCCAACATACTGGCGATAATCGATAAAAAATCGGGTGAACTGGTCTGGAAAATAGGTCCCGATTACTCAGCCACGCCGGAATTGAGGAAAATGCAGCAAATCGTGGGACCCCACAATATCCACATGATTCCGCGGGGCTTACCGGGCGAAGGAAATATGATTGTCTACGACAACGGGGGAAGAGCAGGTTACGGCGCTCCGAACCCGGCTTCTCCGACAGGATTGATGAATGCAACCAGAGACCATTCTCGGGTACTGGAGTTCGACCCGGTGACGCTGGAAGTGGTCTGGCAGTACCCGAAACCGGAAGCCGGACCCGGCTTCGGCGGAGTGGGTTCCAGCTTCTACAGCTCGTTTATGAGCTCGATGCAACGCCTGGTAAACGGGAATACAATGATAACAGAGGGCGCAACAGGACGCCTTTTCGAGGTCACTACCGAAGGTGAAATCGTCTGGGAATATATCTGCCCGTTGTGGGGTAGAAAAGCTAACAGGAGCGGAATCTACCGCTCGTACCGCGTCCCATACGAATGGGTACCTCAACTGGAAAAGCCGAAAGAAAAATCAGTCCCGCGTATGAATAACAGGAATTTCAGGGTACCGGGTTCATCGAAACAGCGTAAGTGGAAAGTCACGATGATAAAGTAGCCCGTCGGGTGATACTCAATCCCTCTTCATGATTACGAAACAGACTGAGCAGTTGTTTTCAGGGTCCGTCCTGAACATTTCCAGTTCCTGCCGGGCCTCGCGGATTTTCCCGGCTGCTTCAGTATCCCCCGCGTATCTTACAGCGGCTTCCTCGACGAGCTTCTCCAGAGGAGTAAAGTACTCATCCCGCCAGACATCAATGTCCAACGTAAAATAACCGAGTAAATCATAGCCGCAGTCGGAAATCTGCTTCAGCTTGCTATCGATATCGCCTCGGGCATCATGGACAATCATGCAGCCTGAAGGCTTGAGCAAACGTTTCCACAGTTTCAGACCTTTTTCAAATCCGACGGCGTATATCGAGCCTTCGGCAACAATTATATCGAAACTCTCTTCGGGGAAGTCCATATCAAGCATCGACATATAGATAATCTTCACCCTGTCCTGCAGTCCTGCCTTGTTCACCTTTCCGGTAAAAATATCCAGCATCTCAGTGTCGATATCGATACAGGTGAATTCGCCGTCGCATATCCCCGCCAGTTCCATCGTGGACTCGCCCGAACCGCAGCCGATATCCAGAATACGGGGACGCTCAATCTGCGGAATTGCCCGGAAAGCCTTACGAGTATATTTACAGAGACGCCTTCTTACGGCATCCTTTTCCGCCTGGAACCGCTCTTTGGCGCTATCCATTTCAAACCCTACTCTTTATTCTTTCAACTCGAGGATATGCTCGCAATATTCGTCGCCAGAGGGAATCGACATCCCTATCCTGTAGCACAGGCGGGGATTCAGACCTTCCATAATCGTTTTTTCCATAGTCGTATGGGCGAGGCACATCGCCGGATTAGTGAAATTCAAAGGACATTCCAGAGCCCTCACGATAATCCTGCTATCGCTCTGCCTGTCCAGTTCTATTTTATCCGTGCCGTAATATACCGTATTGAATATCCTCAGCAGGTATGCCGCCACGGAATCGATATCATTATCTTCCATACTGATTTTCGCCCTCTCGAGTACGGTCAGCCCGTATGCCCGGCTCATCTCCTCAATCATCTTTATACCCTCATCGCCGAATTTCTGATAAAGGTAATCGTAATTACTCCTCAGCCTGGCATATAGACCGCTCACGGCGCTCCTGTATATCTGCTGGAGGTTCCTGTTCTCTGCGTTCAATTCATCACCTCTGTCCGTTTCTCTTTCAGCAACCGTATTTATAATACGCTCCCGATACACCGAGATGTCAACAAGTATTTAGATATTAACAGATTCTGGTTGAGTGACTTACTGGACCTCACCCCCTTAATCCCCCTCTCCAAACAATGGAACGATATTAAAGTGTACAGGCATGTTTGGAGAGGGGGAAGGATACTAAGAGGGGGGCTTCGCCCCCCTCTCTAACTTTCACTCCCCCATTCACCTTACCTGTATTAAGTGGGGGTACAGGAGGACAGGGTTAACACAATAAAACCAGCCCGCTATTTAATAATTAACGCCTATCTGATACACTCTAGGAGGAATATTCTTATAATTCCGGCAGGGAGAATGGAAATGAAGAGAAACCGGCTTCGTGAGCTACTAGACGAAGGAAAACCGACCCTCGGTACGCACGTTATTATCCCCTGGCCGGGAATTATAGAGATAATCGGTAACAGCGGCGCTTTCGATTATATAGAGTACGTCGGCGAGTACTCCTCTTTCAGCCTGGAACAACTGGACAATTTCGGTCGCGCCATAGACCTTTTTCCTGAAATGTCGGCAATGATGAAGGTGGAGGAGCAGACTAGGGGGTTCATTGCCGCCAGGTCAATCGATTCGGGTATTCAGAACGTCCTCTTTACGGACTGCCGTTCCGCTGAAGATGTCAGGGAGTGTATCCGATACATCAGGTCGGAAACTCCAGGCGCCGGCGGCGTTCACGGCTACGGTATGCGGCGTGCCACCGGGTACGGCTCTTACGGCTCCGGGAACACCATGGAAGAATGGACGAAGGCGATGGACGACGCCGTTATCGCGATTATGATAGAAAAAAAGGGTGCTATCGATAACCTCGATGAAATCCTTACCGTCGAGGGTGTGGATATGGTGCAGTTCGGACCGGCGGACTATTCGATAAGTATCGGTATGCCGGGGCAGACGAGGAGTGACACGGTCCAGGATGCACACAAGCGGATGATAGAAGCGGCGCTTAAAATAGGAGTCCACCCCCGGGTGGAAATCGGCAGTTTCGAGCAGGCAAAACCGTATATCGATATGGGCGTCCGCCATTTCTGCATCGGCTGGGATACCGGCGTTATCTCACAGTGGTGCCGACGGCAGGCCGAGGGAATGGCAGAACTGCTCCCCCGTAAGTAATATTAAGCGGAGGCGCTGATATGGCAGATGAAGAAAGTACAATTCTTGAAGCCTGGCCGGCAATCAAGAAGGACTTACACAACTTCCTTTCCGATACAGATGCCTGGATTATTTCCGAAATCAAGAGTGCTTACGAAACCAGAGACTGGGATAAAATAGAGAAGCTGATAGACGTGATGGATACGGTCCATAACCTGTCACACGGGCATTAAGCACAACAGACCTGTAAATTAACAGGCATACCGGACCTGATAGAAGATATATCCACGCATTTTTCGGAGGTATGAAATGGCATACGATATCAAGAAACTGAGAGATGAAGTAGAGAAAAAAACGGGGAAAGCACCCGAAGAATTATACGAGGAAAGAGAAAAAAGACTCAGGGATGCTATCGAGCTAAAAGAACCGGACAGAGTGCCGGTGGCACTGCTTACCAGCTACTTCCCGGCGGCACACGTCGGAGGGCTGACGAATGCCGATTCTTATTATACTCACCGGAAATGGTATGAAGCGGTGGTGAAAACGGTGCATGACTATGAACCGGATATCTTCATGGCGGAAGGCGGCGGCTCCGGAGAGGCGCTGAGCCTGCTGCGACCCAGACTGCTAAAATGGCCCGGGGGCGAACTTGGCGCCGATAATATGCACCAGATTATAGAAGGAGAACCGCTGAAAGCGGACGAATATGACCTGATTCTCTCAGACCCCAGCGACTGGACGCTGCGGTACTACCTGCCGCGGACCTGGACCACGATGGAACCCCTGTCGAAACTGCCTTCCCTGCAATCTGTATGGGGACCTTCCACACTGCCGATGCTTGCCACGCGGTTTGCCGACCCCGATGTCCTGAAGGCTTTCGAACTGCTGGCCGAGGCCGGAAAGAAGCAGCAGGAGATAATGGGATTCGGCAGACAGGCACAGGAAGATATCATCAGCCTCGGGTTCGTGCCTTTTTCCCAGGGCAGAGCGCCGGCCCCGTTCGACGTGGTATCCGACAACCTCAGGGGAATGGCGGGTACAATGCTGGATATGTTCCGTCACCCGGACGAACTGCTTCAGCTCTGCGACATGCTGCTGACGAAGTCGATAGAGATGGGTAAAGAAACTTTAAACAACCCTTACGGAAACCCGAAACGGGTCTGGAGCGCCCTTCACAGAGGGTCGGACGGGTTTATGTCTCTGAAACAATTCGAAAAATTTTACTGGGCGGACTTCAAGAAGCTGGTACTCACCATGACGGATATGGGACTGGTACACGTCCCGTTTTACGAAGGAAACTGGGAACAGCGCCTTGAATACCTGCTGGATTTTCCTAAAGGAAAGACTATAGCCCGTTTCGCTTTCACCGACCTCAAGAAAGCTAAAGAGGTGCTTAAAGACCACACCTGCATACTTGGCGGCGTTCCCCATTCACTGCTGCAGACAGCATCTCCCAACGAGGTCGATGAATACTGTAAAGGACTTATCGAAACCGTCGGAAAAGGCGGCGGCTTTATACTGAGCGCCAGCACCGGCCTGACCAACGAGGCAAAACCGGAGAACGTTCGGGCAATGGTCGAAGCCGCTAAAAAATACGGCAGGTACTAGCAGGACTCCGACTTTTTTCAGGAGGTGGTCGAAGATGAATAAAGAGCAGAAATCCTTTCTTGAGAATAGATTCGGCAGCCGGGTCAATTTCAACAGGACGGAGAGGCGACTATACGGACACGATATCGGTGCCGTACCCGGTCTGGTAAAACCATTCATCGGCGATACCGTCCCGGATGCAGTCGCCCAACCCGAAACGGAACAGGAACTTGTCGACCTGACGGAATGGGTTGCGAAAAACAATATCCCCCTCACTCCGAGGGGCAAGGCGACTTCCGGATACGGCGGCGCGCTACCCGTAAAGCAGGGACTGGTGGTGGACTTTTACTCGATGAACCAGGTAATTGAAATCGCCCCCGAAGAAAAGACAGCCAGAGTGCAGGCAGGAGTCGTCTGGGAAAAACTCGACAAAGAGCTGAGGAAGAAGGGACTTACTCTGCGGCTTTACCCCAGCAGCTATCCTTCAGCTACGGTCGGCGGCTGGCTTGCCCAGGGCGGAGCCGGATTCGGCTCGTACGAGTTCGGCTGGTTCCGGGACAACGTCGTCAGCGCCCGAGTCGTCCTGCCGGACGGGACCCTTCAGGAATTCAGCGGCGACGACCTCGATTACATATCAGACGCCGAGGGCATAACCGGACTCATCTCAGAAGTAACCATAAAAGTTATGCCTTTTGAAGAACCGGGAGTACTTGCCATCGGATGCCCCCACGCCGATGATTTCCAGAAGATGATAGAGCAGATTTTCGAAGCCGGACTCCCTATATGGTCGATGGTTTTCATCAATCCGCGTATGGCCGAGCTCAAGAATAAAGCTCCTCTAATGGAGCACTGGGGACACCCCGCCGAGGAGCACGTCCTGCTGCCGGCGTCCTATATCCTGACTGTCGCCTTCCGTGAAAGCGACAGGAAAACGATTACCGACAAGCTACCGGAGATTTTGGAGCCGTGCAAAGCGGAACTGCTCCCGGACCACATCGCCGAGCACGAATGGAAAAATCGTTCCCGGATAATGATAGTTAAGCGGCTCGGGCCCAGCCTGGTACCTACTGAAGTGGTAATTCCATTGTCCAGCCTGGGCAAAACGATAGCCGAGATTGAAGAAAAAATCGACCAGCCCGTAGTAAAAGAAGGCATTATCGTAGGCAAAGGTGCTGAAGGACAGCCCGAGGTAGTAATACTCGGCTTCATTCCCAGCGACGAACGTAAATTCGGTTACAACCTGGTCTTTCCGCTGGCTATGAGCATTATAAAAATAGCTGAAAACAACGGCGGCCGTCCCTATTCCACAGGCATCTATTTCTCGAATAAAATCTATGACGTGCTCGGTAGGAACAGGGCGGAAGCCCTGAAAGCCTTTAAAAACAGGGTCGACCCGAAATCGATAATGAACCCGGGCAAGGTCTTCGGCACCGGTATTCTGAATAGACTTATAAGGATTGTCTGGGTAATAGAGCCTTTACTCAGGCCTTTCGGCAACCGGGTCACCACCCGGATAGGAGAAAGACCGGTAAAAGCGGTACGTGACATACCTGCAGATGTAGCCTGGTATGCTTACGGCTGCTCTCAGTGCGGTTACTGCGTCGACGAGTGCGACCAGTTTTACGGACGCAAGTGGGAAAGCCAGAGTCCGAGGGGCAAGTGGTACTGGCTGCGCAGGTATATGGAAGGCAAGGAGAAGTGGGACCAGTTTATGGTCGATACTATCCTCGTCTGCACTACCTGCGAGCTCTGCAACCTTCGCTGCTCGGCAGCCCTGCCGATAGAACCTTCCTGGATGAAGCTGCGGGGCATACTGATAGACGAAGAAAAATGGATGACCTTCCCGCCTTTCGAGATGATGGCGGCATCACTGCGCAAAGAAGGCGATATCTGGGCCGCCTACCGCAAGGACCGCCCGAACTGGATACCCGAAGATATAAAGGAAAAACACGGTCCGGATAAAAAAGCGAAGATTGCATACTTCGCCGGATGCACCGCCAGCCATGTCGAGAACGATATCGCAATAGCGACCGTCCGCCTGCTGGATGCCGCCGGAGTGGACTTTATTACCCTGGGAGAAAAAGACAACTGCTGCGGGACACCCATGCTCGTCTGCGGAAAGTGGGATGTGTTCGAGGAAACTATGCGAACCAATCTCAAGACTATGAAAGACGCCGGCGTGGAAACCGTGGTTACTTCCTGTCCCGCCTGCGACATGATGTGGCGCCAGGTGTACCCGATATGGGCTGAAAAACTGGGTATCGAATACAATATCACAGCAAAACACTACAGCGAGATAATGGCTGATAAAATAAAATCAGGCGATTTTACCTTCCCGGACACAGGTAAAAAGGTAAAGGTGACTCTGCACGATTCCTGTCATATCGGAAGGGTATCGAAGGTTTACGACGCTCCGAGAGAACTAATAAAGGCAATTCCGGGAGTGGAATACGCAGAAATGGAGCACAACCGCGAGTGGGCGCACTGCTGCGGCAGCGTACTCACCCTTATAAAGGAACCGCCGGTAGCGGCGGAAATCGGCAAGGAACGGATGGATGAAGCAATCGAAACAGGAGCGGAGAAACTGCTGGCCCTCTGCCCGTGCTGCCAGTTCCAGTTCAGGGTCACCGCCGAGAAGAAGCAACTTCCCATCGAGACGGTCGACCTGGCACGCTTTACTGCTTCCTTCCTCGGATATGAATTCCCGGACCCCAACCCGGTGGTGCAGGCAAACTGGGCTGTCTTCGAGGCGATGATTGCCCTGATGACCCCGGAAGGCTTCGCCGGACTGATGGGCACGATGTTGCCCGAGCTAATCGACGCCATGCCGTTCAAAATGGGACCGATGATGCGGGCGATGGGTAAAATCCCGGGAGCGCTTCAGCTGATGAAGCCGATGTTCCCCGTATTATTCCCGCGGCTGCTGCCGACGATGATGCCTAAAGTGATGCCCGTAATGCTCCAGAGAGTTGCCGACAGTATACCGATGCCGGACTATATGCTGGAGCAGATGCCGGAGCTCATGCCGAAGGTGATGGACAACCTGATGCCGCATATGATAGGGGACGTCGTACCGCTGGTTACGCAGCCGATGATTGACTATCTGAGAGGTAAGAGTTAATAAAAAGGGGGCTGACGCCCCCCTTTTTCCCCGTCTGGATCCCGGCCTTAGCCGGAATGACAATTATTAAAAAATTCAAATTATTACTGATTACTCTTCCGTCTTTTCGTTATTATCCGTATCTTTTTTCTTCTTTTTCGCGTCGTTCTCGCCGGTTCTTCCGAAATCCCTGAGTTTCTCGGCGAGCGTCATCAGCCGTTTTTCAACCCTGTCGTTAATGGAATTGGCCTCATACCTGCCGTTTTTCTGCCGTTTCCCGGCTTTCAATCTGGTAAGGACTTCGATTCCCTCGTCTATCGTCTTTACCGGGTAGATATGGAACTCACCCGACTCGACAGCCTGAACCACTTCTTCTTTGAGCATTAAATTCCTGACATTGCTTTCCGGGATAAGCACTCCCTGGCTCCCGGTAAACCCCTTAGCCCTGCAGACCTCGAAAAATCCCTCGATTTTTTCATTTAGTCCACCGATTGCCTGCACGTCGCCCTTCTGATTGACGGAACCGGTAACGGCGATTCCCTGCTTAAGCGGCACATCCGAGAGGCTTGATAATAGCGCGTACAGCTCGGTACTGGAAGCGCTGTCACCTTCGATTTCCTCGTAGCTCTGCTCAAAGACAAGACGGGCAGACAGCGACATCGGGATATCGCGGACGTATTTCTCCGACATATACCCGTTCAGTATCATTACTCCCTTGGTATGAAGGCGTCCCCCAAGCCTGGCTTCTCTCTCGATATCGATTAAGCCTTCCCTGCCGACACCGACACTGGCGGTTATCCTGGTAGGTCTGCCGAAGGCGAAATCCCCCAGGTCGATAACGGACAGTCCGTTCACCTGTCCCGTCTGCTCGCCATCCGTATCTATAATTATCATTCCCTGCTCAATCATCTCGTTGATGCGCTCCTGAATCAGGTTGGAACGGTAGACTTTCTGCTCGATAGCTTTCTCCACGTGGGCGGCTTCGATTAACTCCGCACCTTCATCTCCCGCCCAGAAACTGGCTTCACGGACGATATCCGCAATATCGGCGAAAAGGGTGGACAGTTTATCCCTGTCACCGGCGAGCCGTGAACTGTGCTCGATGATTTTAGCCAGAGCATCGCTCTTCAGGTGTTTCAGGTCTTCCTCGAGGCACATCCGGCAGATTACGGTTGCGTAATCTTTAAGAGTGCCCTCGTTCTTGTCCATACGGCTATCGAAGTCCGCCTTTATCTTGAACAGTTCTTTAAATTCCAGGTCGGCTCTGAGCAGCATATAATAAAAAATCGGCTCGCCTATGAGCACCACCTTCAGGTCAAGCGGAACGGGCTCCGGCTGCAGGCTTTTCATCGCCATAAAACCCAGCCTTTCGCCTATCTCCTCGATAACCAGTTTGCCGTCGCGCAGGGTCCTTTTCAGACCGTCCCACGACTGAAAGTTGGTGAGAAGGTCTTCTATCCTCATTACCAGGTAGCCGCCGTTGGCGCGGTGAATCGAACCGCTCCTAATCATGGTGAAATCGGTGTAAGAGGCCCCGAACTGCGCTTCTTTCTCGATGCGACCGAACAGGTTATTGAACGTCGGGTTCAGTTCCAGGACCACGGGGGCGCCTTCAAGCTCCGAGTTATCAACAATTACGTTGACCTCGTATTTCCTGAGTGCCTGTTTTGAAGCCATCTCTCTCATCGCCGCCATGGGGTCTGCCGGCTGCCCCTGCTGCGGTTCAGCCTTGAACTGCTCATAATTCTCAACGATATCCTGTTCCACATCATCCAGGTAAGTGATAACCTGCGGCATTTCCTGATATTTCTGTTTAAGCCCCTCGAAAAGGTAATTAACCGAATACCGCACCACTTCACGGTCGGTCTCTTCCAGCCTCTCGTTAATCGTGGACTCGTCGCCGCGCAGACCGGTAATCTGTTCTTTCAGTTCTTTCGAAAGTTCTTCCCTTATTTTCCTGAGCGACTCTTTATCGTCGGCGCTCAGCTTGTTATAGTTTTCCTCGCTCATAGGCGCGCCCTCGGACGCCGGCATAAAAACAAGCCCCACCGGCGTGTTCTGGAGTATGAACCCGTTTTCTTCAGCTTTACGGCTGAGGGTATTGAAAACGGCCTCTTTCTTCTGGTTGAACTCGTTCGTTATTGCTTCACGCCTGTCCGAGTATTCCTTACTGGAGAATGCCTGGGCGATGCTCCGTCTGGCAACCTCGATAAGGTGACCGGCGTCTTTCTGCAGTTCCTGCCCGGTGCCCGGCGGCACCTTGAGAGCCCTGGGGCAATAGGCATCTTTGAAATTATGAACATAACACCAGTCCGGGGGTACCTGTTTTTCCGTGGCTTTCACGTCGAGAAACGACTTGATAGCCGTCGTCCTGCCCGTACCGGAAGGTCCGGATACATAGATATTAAATCCCTGCTTCTGGATATTAAGGCCGAAATTCAGAGCGCTTAAAGCCCGGTCCTGCCCGATAATCCCCTCGACAGGTCTTAAATCCCGAGTAGAATTACAGTTGAACAGTCCGGGGTCGCACTTCACTCTCACCTGGCTTGCCGTCAGTTCGTCAGGCATATTTCCCTCCTGAATGAGTCTCGGTTATACAGCGTAGAAAGTATTATATAACAATAGAGAAAGCGGAGTCACTTTATACACTACCACGGTATTATATCGTGTTGGAATGAGGTTGAATGAATAGAAATGTAATAAATAATATGTACATTAATAGTTATTACTATATCTATTCTTTATTACACAAACTTATTTGACATATCCTGATATAATTACTGTATGCCAAGATATAATAATTATGCGTATATAGATGGAGTTAATTTACATCTAACATACGAGAGTCCAGAGTTAGACTGGAAGGTTGATTACAGTAAGTTATTGAATCACTTAAAGCAAAAATATGGTGTTAGTATCGCATATTACTTTCTAGGCAATGTACCGAAAAACAAAGACATCCAAGAACAATTAAGCTCGTATGGTTATATACTCAAGTTAAAAGAACCTTCACCATACACTGAAGACGCAATAATATGTCCATATTGCGGTAAAACAATCAAACCACAAATGAAAAGAAACAAGGCTGATGTTGATTCCTATCTAACTATGCAGGTAATGGCAGATATGAATATATTTTCTAAAGCAGTAATTATCACTAGTGATGGTGATTTTGACGAATTAGTGAAAAGATTATATAGGTTGGATAAAATAAGAATACTATTTGCACCTTGTCGAAAAGGATGTTCAACATTGTTGCAAAGGGCAGCTATCGATAAGATTGCTTATATAGATGACTTTAAAGAATTGCTTGAAAAAAGTTGAGGAGAGTTCTTATAGGAATTTAGACCTATAAGTCGCTCTCCTCGCATGATACATATCTATTATAACACAATTTGTCAATATTTTAATGTCACCAAGTCCTCGGTAGTGTATTATTTTCCTTGAAAGTGGTGGTAGAATATTCCTATGCAATTACGACTGCCATTTATGGGTATGGTTTCCTTCACCCTGCTTGGAGGTTGTCTTGTAATGATACCCAAGCTGGGGATAGCACTTATAGTTATAGGGTGTATGTGCGGTATATGGTGGCTGATTGTGTGGCTGGCTGTAAAGAGAGTCAATAAACTTATAAATATAAGGATACATATTGAGTATTCAAATACTGATTTTACCTCAATCGGAATGTCTAGCCCGTTTGTTCGCTTCTATTTTAATATCCACAGTTGCTTATCATATCAATTAAAACTAACAGGAAAGAAAAGAGGCAATCTTTGGAATCCAAATGTGGAACCGTGGCGAAGTAACTGGGAAGTTGATACTCAATATCAAGATAAAATTTTACCAGATGAGGATTCAGAGATACGCATATTATGGGAGGTGCCTCCTCACTATAATAGTGGCCCAATGGCTGAATTTGCATTTAGGGCTATTGATACAGGAATACAGCCACTCTCATTTGATGATATGGAACTCGAACTAGAATGCACTTTCCTAAAACTAAAAAGTTCAATTGGATGGTTGACGTTAACTCTTGGGATTGTAGATATCGAAGTTTCTGAACACAATGTATTTGAAAGAGTGAGGAACGCTTACTATAAAAGTCGTAGTGCTGAATTCTAGTACTTACTAACCTCATCTAACTTTAAAATGATACGCTAACAACCAAGTATAACCTCTCGCTTCTTCAAGGAGGGTATTCATATATGGCTGGAACAAAATACGGGAAGCATATACTGAAGGACGTTATCAAAGAGTCTCCAGGCAACGCTAATTACATGGTAATGGCGCACGAAGGTGAATTAAACATAGGCTGCAGCATGGGATATCATCTTGTCTCAGAGGACAAAGAATTTGATAATCCCCATTCCCACGAGTTCGCCGAACTCCTCTGCTTCCTCGGAACCGACCCCGCGGATATTCGCGACCTCGGAGCAGAGGTCGAGATTTGCCTTGGTGAAGAAGGCGAAAAGCATTTAATAGATACCGCGGCAGTAGTATCCATCCCGGGAGGACTCATCCACTGCCCGCTAACCATCAAGAACGTAAAAAAACCGATAGTATTCATGGAAGTCTCACTTACATCAGATTACGGTCCCCCGGTAGCCAGGAAAAATGTTGAATAGGCCGTTTATACTGTTGTAATAATCACGATATCAATAGAAAAGACGAGGTATAATACGCGAGCAATACCTGTCATATGTGATTTTTTTGATAAGTCCCCGTAAAAAACTATTGACACGGCAGGAGTTTCATACTATAGTTAAAACCTGTTGCGTGTTCGCAAACAAACGATACATTCGTTAAGGAATAAAAAGTGACGAACCTGAGAACAATAAACGATATTAGATTTGTGCTCTCTACAGGCGGGCATAATCGGGCTTTACTTGCTCCGAGTTCGTAGTTATTAAGAAACAACCAAAACAGACTGGAGGCGAAACGAAGCCCGGAAGGATAAAAACTCCGGGCTTAACTTATTTACGGAGATATGAACCAGCTTCGCGCAATGTGGGCTGCCACGGTGCAGCAATGGAAAATAACTTTCACGGGTGTCGGCGGGCTCGCCCTGAACCTGATGGCGCTGCCGATGGTGATATTATTCGCCTGGATAGCCCAGAAGAACGCGGATATGTCCGTACTTACCTATCTAATGGTAGGCGCTCCCCTGATGACAATCTGGAACGGCGGCGTATTCAGGGTAGGGTGGTCTCTTAACGGCGAGATTTTCAGCCGGACGATGGACTTCGTTTTCACTTCCAGAACGCCGATGCTGGTCGTGCTGGCCGGTAAAGCCCTGGCGCAGATGCTTTACGGAATCCCTGCCGCAATAATCGCTTTCGGCGCGATGTTCGCCATAGTGCGCACTCTGCCGGAAGTAGCCAGCCCGTCAATGCTGGCAATATCCATTATCATCACAATCGCCGCCATAACTGTAACCAGCCTTGTTTTCGCGCCGGTAATGGTACTGATGGGAGGGAGAGCCGGCTTTTTCAACGCCATACTGCCTTTCGGCGCGGTAATGGGGGGATTTCTTTTCCCGATAGACAGACTGCCGGCATTCTTCGAGGTGGTGGCACACTTCCTGCCGACATCCTGGGCAATGAAAGGGGTCTGGCTGTCCATACAGGGAGCTGAATCGGCCTGGGATATCATAAGCATGTGGCTTATGTGTATCCTCGCCTCCGTTTTTATATTCGTGGTGACATACCTGTTATTCAGAATCGTGGAAAAAAGAATCCGTGACACGGGAATTCTGGGTACATACTGAT
This sequence comes from uncultured Dehalococcoidales bacterium, assembly GCA_964543495.1. Taxonomy (GTDB): domain Bacteria; phylum Chloroflexota; class Dehalococcoidia; order Dehalococcoidales; family UBA2162; genus CAYVOV01. The sequence goes on from CAZIYN010000003.1 coordinate 19,042, forward strand.
GTATAACTTTATCGTTCAGGCGTATTCGACATACAGAGGCCTGTTCCAGTGGCTGAACTGGGCAGGGTACCTATCGAACGTGGTTTTCCGCCCGATAGCCATTATGATGATGTATTCGATTCTCGGCAGGTTCGCCGGTAATCCCGCCGAGGTCCAGTCCTACGTGCTCGGAGTAGCCACGTACGCAATGGTGCTTATTATCGTCCCGGCCGTTACCCAGTCCTACACAAACGACAGGGGATACGGGACGCTTGCTTTTCTTTACGCGTCTCCGGCAAACAGGTTTATTAATTTCTGCAGCAGAATAACGTTTCACTATCCGAATGCGCTTATCTCTTTTGCCGCCAGCCTCACAACGGCATCATTACTGGTGCATATGGACTTCAGCCTGGTGAACTGGGGCGCCTTCATACTCTCAATTGTCCTCACCGGTGTATCAATAACAGCCTTCGGGCAGTTCCTGGGGATATTCGCCATTATTCTAAGGGACTGGGGAAACGTCCAGACAATATCCACGGGGCTGCTCCTGATACTCACCGGAATAATAATTCCCATAACGGTATTTCCGTCAGCCATACAGGAGCTGGTCAAACTGCTGCCGATGGCGAACGGGCTTATCGCAATCCGCGAAGTATTTCTCGGAGCGACCCTTAGCGAAGTCGCCGGCAGCGTGGTAAGAGAAATTATTACCGGGCTGGTGTATTTCGCGATAGCTTATTTCGGGTTCGTGACCTTTGAGAGAGTGGCAAAAAAGAGGGGCTCTCTGGAAATAGAGGCTTTCTAACGGGAAATGTCCCACGAAGGAGACTGATATGGAAACGGTAATCGAATGTAAAAACGTAAGACGTACCTTTGTTTCGAGAACAAGGGCGATGAAGAAGCAGGAGGTAGTTGCCCTCGAAGACCTCAATTTCGAGGTACCGCGGGGAATCGTATTCGGCCTGCTGGGCCCGAACGGCGCCGGTAAAACGACGACAATCCGGGTACTTTCCACTCTGCTTACACCGGATTCCGGCGAGGCGCGCGTGCTGGGGTACAACGTCGTCAATGAAGCCTCGAAGGTCAGAAGGCATATCGGTCTGATACTCAGCGGCGAGCGGGGGCTGTACGGCCGGCTGACGGGACGTGAAAACATCAGGTACTTCGCCGCTCTAAACCACCTCAGTCCCGGCTATTCCAAGACACGGATACAGGAAGTGCTGGATATAGTGGGGCTGTCGGATTCCCAGGACAGGCCCGTGGAGCAGTATTCACGGGGTATGAAACAGAGGCTCCACGTGGCACGGGGACTGCTTGCAGACCCGGAACTGCTGTTTATGGACGAGCCGACAATAGGGCTGGACCCGATGGGAGCGCAGGAGCTCCGCCAGATGATACCGGAACTGGTCAAGCAGGGGAAGACGATTCTCCTGACCACGCATTATATGTCGGAAGCCGACGAACTGAGCGACCAGATTGCGATTATCGATAAAGGCAACATCGTAGCTTCCGGGGCGCCTTCCGTTATAAAACGCAAGTTCAGTAAAGTAGCCATACTAGAAGCGTTTCTAAAGCAGAGCGACGTTACCGCTACCGAGAAACTTAACGCTATCAGCGGAATCGAACGGGTAACTTCCAGCATGGACGGCCCGGTACAGAAACTGACCATCCACACCAGACCGGGCACGGATGTAAGAGGAGAGGTCAAAAAGGCAATCGGGGACGGAAATATCGAATCGATGGTAGACAGAGACCCCACCCTCGAAGAAGCCTACCTCAGCATTTTCAAAAAATCCTAGCTACAGATGAATTAGATACGGGAAGAGAGCCACTCTTCCATATCCTTGAAAACCTGCTCCCGCTCCGGCTCGTTGTAAATCTCGTGGTAGTAACCTTCATATATCTTTAATGTTTTGTCCTCAGAGCCGACGTGTTCGTATAGTATCCGGCTGCCTGCGGGGTCAGAAAGGCGGTCTTCAGAGCCGTGCATTATCAGAATCGGCAGTTTTATTTCTCCAAGTCTGGCGGGTAATTCGCGGGTGGTCCTGATGAGTTCGGCTCCCATTCGGGCGCGGATTTTCCCCCTGTACACGAGCGGGTCGTTCACGTAGGCATCAACCACACGGTTATCTTTGCTTATTGTCGTGGCATCCAGCACGGTGGTACCCATTTTAGGCACGAGTACCGAGAGCACCTTAGCCATAGCCACCAGCACCGGCGATACGGAAGAGCCGATTTCCAGAATCGTTCCCGAGACAAGCAGCCCGTTTATATCCCGCTGGTGCTCAATGGCATACGCGACGGCTATAAGCCCTCCCAGGCTGTGTCCGACAAGGAATTTCCTGCCCGCCTGCTGTTCTGCGTCAACCAGTTTCATGAACGTATCGAGGTCTTTAATATATTCGGAGAAATCATCCACATAAGAACGCACGCCTTCCGACTTACCGTGCCCCCGCTGGTCATAGCTATACACGGCATAACCTTTCGGTACGAAATAATCGACGACGTTCGAGTAGCGCTCGCTGTGCTCGGCAAGCCCGTGGACAACTACCAGTACCGCTTTCGGCTTCTCGTCGGGCAGCCAGCACCGGTAATAGAGGTCGAGGTCTTCATACCCCTTGAATATGCCTTCTCTGCGTTCCATTTCACTAATAATACATATATCGGGCGACTCGCACAAGAAGATAGCCAGAAGAATATGATTCTACCGGGAAGCAGATTCAGGACTGTTCCGTATCCCGGCGGAGAAGGTCGTTCTGCAGGTTTTTAGCGTTTCCCGCCTCCGCCAGGGCTTTGCGGGCGGTGGGAACGAAGTTAAGCACCATTATCACAATCAAAACGATGGTGGCGACTACCGGCATCCAGTTTCTTTCTAAAAACCAGGAAGATACCGGCAGGGAGAGGAGTCCGATGTTCAGTGAAAGTACCGGATTACGGGTGAACAGGGCGAGGACAAGCATTATGCCCAGGACTATCAGCAGCTCCCAGCGCAGGGTCATAACAAGCACCCCTATCGACGCTGCCAGCCCGTTTCCGCCGGTGAATTTCAGGTAAACCGACCACATATGCCCGGCGACGGCGGCTAACCCTGCGGCGTATACGAGCATATGCGGCTGATATAGAGGCACTTCCAGGAGCCAGTATGCAATCGCAACCGAGGCGACTCCCTTGCCTATATCAAAGAACGCCACCGGTACCGCCGCCCATAATCCCACCGACCTGTAAACATTCCTGCCGCCGGCATTTCCGCCGCCGAGTTTGCGGATATCTTCTCCCTTCACAAGACGGGTTACGACATAAGCGGTGTTAATGGAACCCAACAGGTAGCCGATTACTATTACGATTATCCCGGTGACAGCTTCGTTTAATATCATTTTTATTCAACCAGCCTTATTAATAATGAAATCAGTCCGCGTAAAAGGCTACTGCCAGCGTCCCCGTACCCGTCGCGTAGCCCATCACCGGGGTAAACTCGCTTATCCAGAGTTCGGCACAGTCGAACTCGGCGGCGATTCTTGCTTTCAGTTTTTCAGCTTCTTCGGGGGCATAGGCATGCATTACCGCTATGTGAGGTGGACCCTGCCCGATTTCATCATGCATGATTTTTATAATACGGTCTATGCCTTTTTCCTGATTCCTTACCGCCCCAATAAACTTAATCTTCCCCGAAGAGTTGGCAAGAATCGGTCTAATATTCAGCATCGAGCCCACGCTGGAGGCAACTCTGGGTATCCGCCCGGTGCGGTACACATAGCGGATTGTTTCCAGCACCGCCATAAAACGGACTTTTTCCTTCACTTCCTCCGCCGCTTTAACCGCCTCCTCCAGGTCTTTACCTTCTTCCGCCGCCCGGGCGGCAGCCAGAGCGATAAATCCCTCGGCTGCGGTCACGTTCAGCGAGTCCATTACTTCAATAGTCAGTCCCGGCATCTCCTGCTTCGCGCTCTCCATAGCAACGCTTGCCATTTCATATCCCGTGCTTAAATGGGATGAAAGTGTAACGCAGATGATATTATCAGCCGATTTGCCGGCTTCACGATAGGCTTCGAGGTAATGTCCGGGCGATGCCGGAGAGGTATTGAAACGCTCGGGGTCCTGAAGGAGATATTCGTAGGCTTCAGTAGGCGTGATATCTACCGAATCCCGGTAAATTTTTCCCTGGACAAGCAGCCTGATGGGTACGATTATTATGCCGTACTGGTCGATTAATTCTTTATTGAGGCAGGATATGCTGTCAGTAACAACAGCAACACTTTTAGTCATAGCGCCCGAATACCTAGAGTTTCTAGGGATAATAATACACTTCGGACGTATTGTCAACAGGGAAGAAGGTAATCGTTAATAACTTCCGCTATAACGATACCCGCCGTGTCCGCTTCCGGTAAAAAGACTACTGTCTGCCCCGTTTGAGGGACTCGACTACCAGGGGGTCGGCAAGGGTACTGGTATCGCCCAGATTATCGAAATCACCGGCACTGATTTTCGTCAGTATCCGCCTCATAATCTTACCGCTCCTGGTCTTGGGTAAAGCGTCCGCGAACTGTATCTTGTCCGGAGTAGCGATGGGACCTATTTCCCTGCGGACATGTGTTACCAACTCCTTTATAAGCTCATCTGTGCCCGCGATACCGGACTTAAGGGTGACAAAGGCGTAAATGCCCTGACCTTTAATTTCGTGAGGCATACCTACAACCGCGGCTTCGGACACATCTTTGTGCGAGACCAGAGCGCTCTCTACCTCGGCGGTGCCGATTCTGTGGCCGGACACGTTGATGACATCGTCTATCCTTCCCATCAGCCAGTAATACCCGTTTTCATCGATTCTGGCGCCGTCGCCCGTGGTATATACGCCTTTATATTGCGTGAAGTAGGTATTTTTAAACCTTTCCGGCTCCCCGTACACGGTCCTCATCAGACCGGGCCAGGGTTTTTTAATTACCAGGTATCCGCCTTCGTTAACTCCTGCTTCAGACCCGTCTTCTCTTAAAACAGCCGGGTCAACACCCGGGAAAGGTACCGTAGCCGAACCGGGTTTCAGCGGAACCGCCCCGGGCAGCGGGGTGATAAGTATTCCGCCGGTCTCCGTCTGCCACCAGGTATCCACTATGGGACATTTACCCTTTCCTATTACTTCGTGATACCACATCCAGGCTTCCGGATTAATGGGTTCTCCTACCGAACCGAGTACTTTAAGCGAACTCATATCATGACGCCCGGGCCATTCATCGCCGTCTCTCATAATCGAACGCAGTGCCGTGGGTGCCGTGTAAAAAATATTGACCTGGTATTTCTCCACGATTTCCCAGAACCTGTCAGGACGGGGATAGTTGGGGACACCCTCGAACATAAGACTCGTCGCCCCCAGAGCCAGCGGAGCGTAAACAATATAGCTGTGCCCGGTAACCCAGCCGATGTCAGCCGTGCACCAGTACGTATCTTCTTCCTTGACATCGAAAATCCATTTAAATGTCTGATAAGTGTAAAGCAGGTATCCGGCCTGGGTATGAAGCACTCCCTTTGGTTTTCCGGTACTGCCGCTCGTATAGAGTATAAACAGGGGGTCTTCGGCATCCATAACTTCCGGCTCGCAAACCGGTATGGCTTCCGCCGACCCCATTTCGTCATGCCACCAGTAATCGCGTTTCTCAGCCATTTTCACTTCAATATTAGCCCGTTTGACGACTATTACATCTTTTACGTCGGGACAGTACTCCAGGGCGGTGTCAGCGTTATCTTTGCTCCTGATTACCCTGCCTGACCGGTAGTACCCGTCCGCGCAGATAAGCACCGTCGAATTACAGTCGAGTATCCTGTCTCTCAGAGCTTCGGCGCTGAACCCGCCGAAAACGACGCTGTGAATCGCCCCGATTCTGGCGCAGGCGAGCATTGCCACCGGCAGTTCCAGAATCATCGGCAGGTAAATGGACACCCGGTCTCCTTTTTTAACACCGTGCTTCTTCAGGATATTGGCAAATTTGCACACCTCGTGATACAGCTCCTGGTAGGTAAGCGTCTTGCTTTCCCTTCCGTCACCTTCCCAGATTAATGCCGCTTTATTCTTTCTCCATGTCCTGAGATGCCTGTCCAGGCAGTTATAACTCACGTTCAGCTTACCGCCGACAAACCATTCGTGCCTGCCTTCCTCGAAATTCTGCTTCAGCACATTGTCCCATTTCTTATACCAGTCGAGTTGCTCGGCTAACTCGCCCCAGAAACCCTCAGGGTCCTCAACAGACCTCTTATATATCTTTTTATACTCGGCCATGCTTTTTATATACGCCTGTTTGCTGAGTTCTTTCGGCGGTTTGAAAACCCTGTTCTCCGCCATCATTGAAGTAATCGTCTTTTCCTGTTCCACTAACCAATATCCTTTAACACGTATTTTGGGTTATTTAAGGCACACCTCTGCCGTATAAAAAAGCCATACGGATATATTTCCCCGTTTAGTCCTGGAATGTTACGCCCATAAGCTGACTGAAAGACATTCTCAGTTTCTGGGCTATCACGAAAGCTATTCCGGCCAATACCTCGGCACACAGCCTGGGATTCGTATCAATCAGGTCACGCAACTGCCTGCCATCGAAGGCAAGGACCCTCGTTTTTTCTATTGCTTTCGCCGTGCTGACATGATGGTAAGGGGGTACTACCGCCGTCCAGCTGAAACTACCATAATCCGAGACCGCCTGTATCTGTCTCCGGTCCGTAGGACCGAGTTCAAGCATAATAGACACCAGCCCGGATTCTACCACGTACATATCCGTGGACGCCGTGTCCTGCTTGAATATAATCGTGCCAGTTTCGAATTCTTCGTAACGGAACATTTTAGCCACTTCATTAATATCCTCTTCACCGAGGTGGCAGAAAACGTCCGACTTTTTCATAACTTCGACCGCCTCCATATTTTCCTCCTTTTCAGCGGACTAATATAATCGATTGACCAAATACATATTATAACATACACTGACATCAGTAACTCACATATTTTTACTTATTTAGGTCTATTTACCATAAGGCAGTGGTAAGAACTAGTATTGCTACCATACATATGTGATGTTATAATCCACGACAGGGCAAAGGTATGACTTTACGAGTAAAAGCGTTGGTAATTATCGGCATTGCTTTACTGAGCATGGCCGGTCTGATATATGTTACCTCACGCTTTACCTTTATAAGAGGGCTGGAGGAGATAGAAGAGCGCAACACCAGTATGCAGGTAGAACAGGCAATGGGCGCACTTTCACATATGATATTGCATTTAGAAGCGATTAATGCCGACTGGGCTTCGTGGGACGACACATACGCTTTCATTGAAGACCGTAACGAAGAATTTATCAAGTCCAATCTCATCGAAGATAGTTTTATTACGCTGGGACTGAACTTGATGGTATTCGTTAATTCAAGCGGAGATATCGTGTACAGCCGTGCGTTCGACCTGGGCATAGAAGAGGAAATGAATATCCCGGATGATGTGCTTCAGCACGTTTCCGGCGATAATATGCTGACGGACCTCTCAAGCGGCAGGAGTTTTACTTCCGGTATTATCTCCACCGAAAACGGTCCGATGATTATTACCTCTCAACCAATCCTGACCAGTCAGGACGAGGGGCCGGCCCGCGGGACGCTTATCTTCGGCCGCTACCTGGATTCCGCTGCAATCTCCGACCTCTCCGATATTACCCTCCTGCCAATAAACGTGATATCCGTCAACAGCCTTGCATCACCGGACTATGAAGAAGCATTCGAGTTTTTATCGACAGGGGAATCGGTATTCGTTAAAGCGATCGACCCCCAGCGAATAAGCGGTTACACGCTGCTAAACGATGTATATGACAAACCCGCTTTTCTGCTCAGAACGGAAGCCCCCCGGGAAGCCTATCAGCTAGGCGAGGCGGTAACAAGCTACTTTATATTATCGGTACTGGGAGCAGGTGCCCTCATCGGCGCCATGATGATGCTCCTGATACAGAAACAGGTGCTCTCACGTTTCACAAACCTTATCCGGGGTATCGACCTTATTACGGAGAGCGGGAATACGGCTACGCGTATAGAAATGGGAGGCAGAGACGAACTCAGCCTGGTAGCCGGTACAATCAACGGTATGCTTGCGGCAATTCAGGAAGCAGGGATGGAAATAAGAGACAGTGAAAGACGGTACCGTCTTTTTGCAGATAACGTAACGGACGTAATCTGGACAATGGACGAAAACCTTAATTTCACCTACGTCAGTCCTTCGGTTACAAATCTGACCGGACACACGGTCAATGAAGCAATGGACCTGAGACTCGAAGATGCAATGGACAGCGAGATTCTTGAGAAAGCAATCGAGACTTTTTCAGATGAAACCTCCAGGGACATTTCATCGCCTCAGTCTTCCAGTATGCCGGCATTCGAAGTGGAACTGAACAGGAAGGACGGTTCAACGGTATGGACCGAAATCAAACTTTCAGCCATTCGCGACCCGGAAGGCAGAGCTACCGGTTTTGCCGGCGTAGCCAGGGATATCACCGAGCGTAAGCAGGCAGAAGATAACCTTAAAAGACAGTATGAGCAGGAAAGAGCTCTCAGAGAGCAGCTAGAAGAAGAGATGAAAAAACGGATAGAGTTCACCAGGGCGCTGGTACATGAACTGAAAACGCCGATTACGCCAGTCCTTGCGGCTGTGGAACTGTTGCTCGAAGAAGCTCTGGATGACCGCATTGTGAGGCTCGTACAGAATATCGACAGGAGCGCTTCCAATCTTAACCAGAGAATCGATGAGCTTCTCGACCTTGCCAGAGGCGAAATCGATTCCCTGCAACTGGATGTCGAACCCGTAGACCTGTTACCCTTATTCCAGGAAATCACCAATGAGATGATACCCGTTGCCGAGCGTTACGGGCAGACCCTTACATCCGAGCTGCCATCCGAAATTTCAGAGGTAACAGTGGACACGGGACGTATACGTCAAGTTATACTGAACCTTCTTAATAATGCATTCAAGTTTACTCCCACGGGAGGTAAGATAACACTGAGAGTTAAAGAGAAAAAAGGAAATCTCATCGTGGAAGTTACCGATACCGGACCCGGCATCAATAAGGAAGACCAGAACCGGCTGTTCGACCCCTACTTCCGCCGACCGGGAGACAGAGAGCGTCTCAGCGGACTGGGCCTGGGTCTGGCGCTGGCAAAAAGGCTGGTAGAGCTTCACGGGGGAGAAATGTGGATGAAAAGCATAAAAGGAAAAGGCAGCACTTTCAGTTTTTCGCTGCCGGTTAATGTTACCTGATAAAGGGGATACTTATGAAAGTTCTCATAGTAGAAGATGACCACGAAATCGTTGAAATAATCTCCCTGGCTTTTGAGATACGCTGGCCGGAGGCCGAACTTGTCTCCACCCACCTGGGGGAACAGGGGATTTCGATGGTGGAAGCCGAGGACCCGGATGTCGTTATTCTCGACCTGGGTCTTCCGGATATCAGCGGATTCGATGTACTGAAGGAAGTACGGACCTTCTCAGCAGTACCCATTCTCATTCTTACGGTCAGGGGCGAGGAAGCGGATGTGGTAAAGGGCCTGGAATGGGGAGCGGATGATTATATGGTGAAACCTTTCCGCCAGCTTGAACTTCTTTCGCGCATCAAGGCATTAACCCGCAGGGCCGGCGGCGACTCGGGTGAAATTCTCGTATATGGAGACCTTCGCTATAATCCCACCACTATGGAACTGACGAGGGGTGACACCGAGATAAAACTGACCCGTACCGAGGGCAATATACTCCAAAAGCTGATGTCAAACGTGGGGCAGGTGGTCCTCTACTCCAGTATCGCCGAATCGGTATGGGGTGACGACTATCCGGATGCCGTCGACAGTCTACGCGTCTACATCCGCCGGCTACGTGAAAAAATCGAAGAAAACCCGGATAAACCGGTCATTATTTTAACAAAAACAGGGGTTGGCTACCTGATGGCAAAACCGGACTAACTTTCTATCACCCTGTCCGCATTCATGGCCGAAGCCGATAACGGCTTCGGTCCTTTTTATTCAAATCAGGGCAGATTTCAGTAAATTTCTGCTTTTGTAACTTCTTTGTAAGCTCTTTTTAACTTTTTTGTAATTTTACACGCTTGATTTTTAGCTCTTTATAATTCGGTAACTGTATATTGAACGTGAGGTTGGAAATGAAGACGATAGTTTACGGCAGAGATAGAATAGTTGAAAAGCTGACCGGTTTACTGGAAAACGAGGGAATTGAAGTGAAAGTAAAACCGGAAGGACACTACGATATCACAGACTGGCAGGCAGAAAGTGATTTCGACCTTGCTATAGTGGACTCCTCATCGGAAACCGCCGAATCAGCCTGCCTCAATATCAGAGAAGCCGGAGATATACCGGTTGCCCTGCTTATAGACCCGAAGAACACCGATTGGAATAAGCTAATCCGCCTGGATGCAGACTGCTATATACCGGAAACCAGGGAAAATACCGAGCTGGCAGCCAGACTAAGGGCGGTACTCCGCCGCTATTCATATGCGGTCGCATTGAATTAACGCGATTTTTCCTGACGGGACCGATATATAATGCACATATTTAACAGACAGGAAAAACAGGATACGGAAAGCAGCAAAGAAAATAAAGGAAGGGGCCGAAAAAAGATGAAAATTTTCAACCGGATAGTTTTAGCGATACTTGTACTTATCCTCGGCGGCCTCGCCTTTATCTACTTTATGCCCGGTTACGACCTATACCTGGTCAGAAGCGGGAGTATGACACCTTATATTAAAACAGGAGACCTGATAATCACCGGACCGATGGACGGACCTATAAAGGGTGAAGTTAAACCGGGAACGGTTGTTACCTATGAATTTATAGACGACCTGGTAACCCACAGAGTACAGTCGATAGAAGGCGACATAATAGTAACCAAGGGAGACGCAGTCGAGGACGCCGACCCGTGGGAGGTAACTCTCGACGATGTCCGCGGCGTATACCTTTTCAAGATTCCCTCCGTGGGCTACGTGACCAATTTTATCCAGACAAAGACCGGATGGTTTATAACGATTATTATACCCGGCGCCTTGCTCACGCTCTGGCTGGTGAAAGATATAGTAAAAGAGGCTTTTAGCGAGGCTTAACATTTATCTTAAATTTACGGGAGGTGACGCTTATTGCACATGAAAATAATACGGTTTATCAACGTTCAAGTATAAAATCTTAAAGAAAGGAGAAACAGATGAAAAAGATAATTGGATTAACAGTAGCAGCCCTGATGGTTATGGGTCTCGTCGGCGGCGGCACATGGGCTTACTTCAACGACCCTGAGACCTCAACAGGAAATATCCTGTCTGCCGGTACGATGGACCTTAATATCAATAATGATGATATTAACTATGTAATGCTGTCCGTAAACAACGCCTACCCCGGCAGTAGCGGTAATGGTAGTACCACACTCAATAACATCGGTAACCTGACCGGAGATCTGGACATCGATTTCGCTACGGTCGTGGAAACAGCGGGCAATCTCGGAGAGTATGCCGGTGGAACCGAACTCGGTGGAGTAGCTACAATAGCTCCCTTCCTTGATATCGACCAGAGTGGAACCTGGAACACTAACGACATACTTCTTACCACTACCTCCAACAGTACTACTACAAATTCGGGAGCAACAGCGCTTACATATTCCACGATATCCAGTTACAGTGGTAAGACATGGTCCGATGTAACAACGATGGCACAAAGCTCACCGATAGATTTCTATATCAACTATTTAATCCCAACTTCAGCTGGCAATAACATCCAGGGCGACAGAGCCAATATGAGCATCACCTTTACCCTCGAACAAACAGACGTAGATTAAAGGGAA
>CAZIYN010000003.1:30869-31331 GCA_964543495.1 uncultured Dehalococcoidales bacterium
TATTTACAGTGGAGCTTTCACAGGACCTGATGACTTCGTAATCTACTGGGTTGTACCTACCAGTGCCAATAACACAATCCAGGGTGACGATGTCAGTTTTACCATCACATTCACACTTGAACAAGCAGCGGCTGACTAAAGGAACTTGTAATATTTCAGATTAACCGAGGGAGCTGAGAAACATAAAGGTCTCGGCTCCCTAAAACCAGAAAAACAGGAATCGATATGGGTGCCGATGAAGAGAATAACAAGGGCTATTTACCCACCAAAACCCGTTTCTCTTCATCGGCATCACCGGTATAGAGACCGGAAAATTTAGAAAACTTTAAGCAGAAATCTATTTACCGGATACGGTAATGATGATAAATTCCCATATACCAAGCGTTTTGCAAACGGTGAGAGATGAAGAAACAAAACAGTATAAAAAAGGCTGTCAGATATACGGCGGGACTGTTACTTGTC
>CAZIYN010000004.1:0-30248 GCA_964543495.1 uncultured Dehalococcoidales bacterium
GGAAAAAGCCCCGGAGGTAAGCGCCCTTGTCCAGCCGAATTCTGAGGATAATGGGTCGAAAAAGACACTGAAGGTGTAGGTAGTTCCTCCCAGTATCACGTTAACCAGGGCGGCGAGAGCGACTATCACATAGCCGTAAAAAAATCCGGACTTCCTGTTACTGGTTTCCTGAGTCAAATGATTGTCCTCTTTCTAAAGGTCTAATAAATCCTACAGCAATTAACCCTATAATTGCCAGCGCCAGAAGGATGATGAAGGCTATCCGGTAGCTTTCCGTAATATCGAAAATATGACCTGATAATACCATACCGATACTTCCTCCGACTGTACCGCAGAAGATAACACCGCCAAGTAAAGTGCCCTGTGAACGTGTGCCGAAAAGGCCGGCGATAAACGGCGAGATGAGGGCGAAGAAACCGCCGTGGTTAAACCCGTATATGGCTGCGAAAAGGAATAATATCCAGGGCTGCCTGGCTACCTGCAATATCGAAAGAGCTGTAATCAGGATAATCAGGCAGATTATTACACTTCTCTTAATACCTATCCTGTCACCCACGAATCCCATACTCAGCCTGCCGGCAATACTTGTCGCGCCGATTACCGATACTGTCGAAGCTGCAACCGTATCGGAGATTCCGAGGTCAAGTGCATATGGCGTGATATGAGTCAGAAGGGTTATACCACAGTAGACCACCGTGAAATAGAAAACGCAGACCAGCCAGAACTGCCCGGTACGGAGCGCTTCCGGCACCAAGAGGCCTTCTTCCGTCATCGGGATTTCAATATCCGGTTTTTTCTGTTCTCCGTCCGGAAGGAGTCCCATTTCACGTGGGTCACGCTTCAGTAACTGGGCAAGCGGAATAACGATTATCAGCACCAGTGCGCCCAGAACGATATATGCATTACGCCATTCTATAGAAGCTATAAGCATACTTGCTGCGAGAGGCATAATCGTCATCCCGATACCGGTTCCCACCTTCATAATACCGCTCATCGAGCCGCGCTTCTTAACGAACCACCTGACCACGGTAGAAAGCGGTACGATATCGGGCGCACTTAAGCCGATACCGCCGAGGAGGAGACAGAGATATAGCTGCCAGATGGCCTTTGCCTGTGACAGCAGCAGGAAGCTAACGCCGAAAAGTACGGTGCAGGCTGTAAGCACTTTCCTTGGTCCGAATCTATCGGACAGGATGCCGATGATAATAGAGGAAATGCCCATTGTCAGAAAGGCGATTGAATTGGCGCCTGAGATTACGGCCCTGGTGGTATCGAATGCCGATTGTAATGAGGTGAAAAAGATACCGAAAGTGTTGTAAGTGCCGTGCATTATCACCATTATGAAGAAGCAGGCGGTGACAATTATGTATCCGTAAAAAATTTTCGGCTTCTCAGCCCTTTTAGATGATATCATCCAGTGTCCAGTTCAACAGACCTATCCGCGGGCAGCGGCGTAATCGGCGGTTTTAAACAGGTTTGACAGATATCTGCCGGTGGTGGAAGACCTGTCCGCGGCAACCTCTTCGGGTGTACCCGTGGTTACAATATATCCGCCTTCATCGCCGGCACCTGGCCCCAGGTCTATTATATAATCAGCGTTTTTGACTACATCCAGTTGGTGCTCGATAACGATTACCGTGTTGCCGGCGTCGACAAGGCGCTGGAGCACCCGGAGGAGTGCCGCCACGTCGTTAAATGAGAGACCTGTGGTAGGTTCGTCGAGGATATATAGTGTTTTTCCCGTAGAACGCTTGGAAAGCTCGGTGGCCAGTTTGACCCGCTGGGCTTCTCCGCCCGACAGAGTCGGAGCGGGCTGTCCGAGTCTGATATACCCGAGTCCGACATCGTTCAGAGTTTTTAGTTTGTTATTCACTTTCGGGAAACGCTCGAAGAATGAGGTTGCCTGTGCCACGGTCATATCCAGCACTTCAGCTATGTTTTTCCCTCTGAATTTGATTTCAAGAGCTTCACGGTTATATCGTTTGCCCTTGCATATCTCGCAGGGAACGGTCACATCGGGGAGAAATTGCATCTCTATCTGGATGTATCCTTCACCTCCGCAAGCTTCGCAGCGCCCGCCTTTAACATTGAAGGAAAACCTCCCCGGGGCATAACCTCTCATCCGGGCTTCCGGAACCGTGGCAAAAAGCTCGCGGATAGGAGTAAAAGTGCCGGTGTACGTGGCGGGATTGCTGCGCGGAGTCCGTCCGATAGGTGACTGGTCGATGTCCACAATCTTGTCTATAAGCTCGATGCCCGTAATTTCATCACAGTCGCCGGGCTGAACTCGTGATTTATTAAGAATCCGGGACAGCTGCTTATATAATATTTCGTTTATCAGGCTGCTTTTACCGCTGCCCGAGACGCCGGTAACGCAGACGAATTTACCGAGGGGTATGCTCACGTTGATATCTTTCAGGTTGTTCTGTCTGGCCCCTTTGATGACCATCTCTTCACCATTGCCGGGACGGCGTTCTTCCGGCATGGGAATCTGCTTTTTCCCGCTTAGATACTGTCCGGTCACGGACTCCTTCGATTTAATGATATCTTTGATAGTTCCGGTAGCGATTATCTCTCCGCCGTTTTCTCCGGCTCCGGGGCCGATGTCTATGATATGGTCGGCGGCGCGCATCATTGCTTCGTCATGTTCAACGATTAATATGGTATTCCCAAGGTCTCTCAGCCTCTTCAATGTATCTATCAGGCGGGAGCCGTCCGCCGGATGAAGTCCTACTGTCGGCTCATCACAGATATACAGGACTCCCATAAGACCGCTGCCTATCTGGGTTGCCAGGCGGATTCTCTGGCCTTCACCTCCGCTGAGAGTGGCTGAGGGGCGGTCGAGAGTGAGATAGTCCAGGCCGACGTCCTTTAAAAATCCCAGACGTGACGTTATCTCTTTCAGTATCTGCTGGGCTATCATCTTTTCTCTCTTTTTAAGTACTTTTCTATCGATGTGGTCCGTCCAGTCAAGGACCTGGAGAACGGAAAGACTGCTGATATCGATTATGTTCCTGTCCCCGATTGTTACGGCGAGTGATTCGGGCTTCAGTCTTTTTCCTCCGCAGGCGGGGCAGGTCTTCTGGACCATATAACGTTCGATACCCCACCGTGAATAGTCTGATTCGGTATCTCTGTATAACCTCTCAAGCCGGGGGATGACACCTTCAAGGCCTTGATATGAAGTCCTCATATGGCCGAACCGGTTTTTATAGCGTCTCACCTCGCGGTTTTCACCGTACAGAACCAGTTCAAGTTGATTTTTGGAAAGGTTTTTCACCGGCGTATGGAGAGAAAAGCCATGCTCCCGGGCGATATTTTCCAGGTGATAATAATACCAGGTATGACCACGGTACGGATGTATGGCTCCTTCGGCAATCGTTAATTCTTTATTTGGTATTATCAGGTCCGGGTCCAGTTCCTGTTTATATCCCAGTCCGGTGCAGACGGGGCAGGCGCCGTGCGGACTGTTGAAGCTGAAAGTGCGGGGAGCAATCTCTCCGAGGCTTATTCCGCAGTAGACGCAGGCGAATTGCTCGGAGAACATAAGTTCATCGCCGTCGATAACGGAAACAAGGATTACCCCCGCTCCGAGCTTGATGGCGGTCTCGACGGAATCGGTGATACGTGTCTGGTCTTCGCTCTGTCCGGTTACCAGCCGGTCGATAACAGCTTCTATGGAGTGTTTTTTATTCTTATCGAGACTGAACTCCTCTGAAAGGTCGCGGATTTCACCGTCTACCCGTACCCGCGAGTACCCCGATTTACGCAGGTCTTCGAAAACGGACTGGTATTCTCCTTTACGGTCTCTTATGAGTGGCGCCATAATCATAATACGGCTGTCTTCCGGAATCTCCTGTATCGAGTCCACAATCTGCTGGACCGTCTGGCTGGTTATTTCCCTTCCGCAGTTCGGGCAGTGGGGATGTCCTACCCTGGCGAAAAGAAGACGCAGGTAATCGTATATCTCTGTAATCGTCCCCATCGTTGAACGGGGGTTTTTACTCACGCCTTTCTGGTCGATCGATATCGCCGGACTCAGGCCTTCTATGTAATCGACCTCCGGCTTTTCCATTCTGCCCAGGAATTGACGGGCGTATGCGGAAAGCGACTCAACATAGCGGCGCTGACCCTCGGCATAAATCGTATCGAAGGCAAGGGAGCTCTTCCCGGAACCGGAGACACCTGTAATAACAACGAGTTTGTCACGCGGAATAGTGACATCGACGTTCTTCAGATTGTGCTCACGGGCACCCTTAATAATGATTGAGTCCAGCGGCATTCGTTCTTCTCCGGCAGTCTAATTGTAACACCAAGCCAGAGATAGTAACAAGGAAAACGGAGAAGGATTATTCGGGATTATTCAGGCGTAAATATGCTATAGTAGTATTGAATATATTTTATTGAGTAGTGTGTGATGCCGAGTGTTGTAACCGTATCTACCTGGCGTAAGATAATGCGGACGGTAAGGAAACATTTCGTTGCCGGTATTTTTATTACCGTGCCACTGGCAGCCAGTTTCTGGGTACTGAACTGGGTATTCGTAAATATCGACGAAATGCTTCAACCGTTTATTGAGCTAATATTCGGCAGAAAAATTATCGGAGTTGGTTTTGGTGTAACCGTAATACTGGTATATGTTATCGGGGTAATTGCCAGTAATATTTTCGGTCGCAGGATTCTGGCTTTCGTTGAAAAAATGGTTACCAGTATACCGCTTCTGCGGCAGCTTTACCGAGGTTTCAAGCAGGTAACGGACAGCATTTCGGGTCTTCCCGGGAAAAAGGCTGCTTTCAGAGAGGTAGTACTGGTGGAATTTCCCAGGGAAGGGATGAAGACCCTGGCATTCATTACGAATGATATCTTAGACGAATCAGGTAATAAGCTGTATGCTATATTTGTACCAACCGCCCCCGTACCTACGTCGGGTTACTTCCAGATAGTTACCGAGGATAAAATCATCCGTACCAGTCTGACGGTCGACGAGGCAATGCGGATGATTATGTCAAGCGGAATGGTAGCTCCGACAAGGATTGATACCGGCGGCATTGACGATAGTAAGTAGTACTGAATCCTCCTTATAAACAGCTATTGACATTCTTCCTCATAACCAATAAACTCTAGCCCAGCAATGTAAAATACCCCGATTATTCAGGATAACTGGAGGGTGATATATGAACGGAGATGTTGTGATGGGATTCGTCGATACATGGATATGGCTGATATTCGTCGGCGCCGGGCTGTTTTTAGTCCTGACGGAGCTTATCATCGGCGTGGAGACGGGCCTCGACCTTGTTTTCGTTGGCTCTGCCTTTATAATCGGCGGGCTTATATCCTGGCCTCTCCATTCCTGGATCTGGTCACTGGTAATCACAATCGTTATATGCGTAGCCTACGTGTTTGCTCTCAGACAGTTCATCAAGAGGCGGTTGACTGTGACAAAAGTCAAAACGAATATCGATGTCATTATCGGTAAAAAAGGAATAGTATTAAAAGATATTTCCGGCGGAACTAACGGACGCGTTCGGGTCGGCAGTGAGCGATGGTGGGCAAATGCTGACACGGAAATAAAGGAAGGTGATGAAATAGTCGTCACCGGTGTTAGTGGCGCAACACTAACAGTAGAAAAATCTGAGGGAGGAGATTAGAAATGTCGGCAGGTATTATAGTTCTTATTGTATTACTGGTACTAGCGGTTGTATTACTCGCCAAATCAATAGTTATCATTCACCAGGCACAGAGGGGCATCGTGGAGAGGTTCGGTAGGTATAAGGAGACACTGGAACCGGGATTGAAGTTCATTGTACCGTTTATAGATTCTCTCGTATCCAGGATTGATATGAGAGAAACGGTCCTCGATATGCCACCGCAGCCGGTTATCACAAATGATAACGTTACGGTAACAATAGATGCCGTTATTTATTACTATGTGACGGATGCCAAGGCTGTCAGGTACGAAGTGGCGAATTTTTATGCCGCCGTCAGCAAACTGGCGCAAACTAACGTGAGAAATGTCGTCGGAGAGATGGCCCTTGATGAGTCGTTGTCTTCAAGAGAACGCATTAATGCTGCACTGACGGCGACGCTGGATGAAGCCACTGATAAGTGGGGTGTAAAGGTAACCAGGGTCGAGGTAAAGGAAATCGAACCACCCCATGATATTTCGGATGCGATGAGCAAACAGATGAAAGCGGAACGAGAAAAGAGAGCGACCATTCTCGAAGCGCAGGCTTACAGGGAAAAGCAGATACTCGAAGCCGAAGGTGATAAACAGAACGCGATTCTTGTTGCCGAAGGCAACAGGCAGAGAGAGATTCTCACCGCCGAGGGTGAGAGACAGGCAGCGATACTGAGAGCTGAAGGTGAAGCCCAGGCGATTGAGAATGTCTCCAAGGCTGCCGATAAGTTCTTCATAGGTAATGCGCAGCTGCTCAAACAGCTTGAGGTTACCCAGGCTTCACTGCAGGATAACTCTAAGCTGATAGTATCCGACCAGTCGAAGCTGATTAACGTTCTTGGACTGGGAGAAGCGCTGGCCGAGGCGCAGACCAAGACACAGGCTAAAACGAAATCCGAATAGTATTACACTCGATATTAACTTGTAATGATGGAAAATCGCCCCGATTTAATCGGGGCGATTTATGTTAGTGGAAGTTTTTATTGGTGATTACGATGTCCA
Organism: uncultured Dehalococcoidales bacterium; assembly: GCA_964543495.1. Classification (GTDB taxonomy): domain Bacteria; phylum Chloroflexota; class Dehalococcoidia; order Dehalococcoidales; family UBA2162; genus CAYVOV01. The sequence goes on from CAZIYN010000004.1 coordinate 6,680, forward strand.
CAAAATGTTCAATCGTCTGTTGAAGGGCTATAGCTATGGGTGTAGTATTAATTTAACAGCCACGACCAAGGTTATTACTATGTTTGGTAGTAAAAGAGACCTGATATTTTACATCGTAGCGGCAAATCTAATAGGTATATTGCTGGGAGTTATCGGAGCGGATATGTTTGTGATTTTAATTTCATCTCTGATCGGCCCGCCGATACTACTTCTGATTTTCAGGATACTCCGTTACGTGTTGAAAATATAAGACAGATATCTTTCTAATTGTTCAAAAATATGTACTGTTATCTTCACGAAAAATATTAATATCTGCGCAAAAGAGTATTGACGCAATTGCGCAAATGCGGTATAATGGACATGAAGGAATTTGAGTTATGCCCGTTATCTGCATTGCCAATCAAAAAGGCGGAGTTGGAAAGACTACCACGGCGGCAGCTCTTGCCCAGGGCCTGACAGAACACGGGAAGCGTGTCTTGCTGGTTGACTGGGACCCTCAGGCAAGTCTTACCATTACCATGGGACTGAACCCGGATGACCTGGAATCGACCGGCTATAATGTTCTATTCGGTATCATCAGCAATAACGGGAATTTACCCACCAGAGATGTAATAATCGGGACCGGCAACCGGGATATCGACCTTCTGCCGGCAAATATAGAATTATCACAGGCGCAGCTCGACCTGGTCGGGGCAGAAAACCGTGAACTGCTACTGAAGCAAATCCTGGCACCGGTTAGAGACGGCTACGATTACGTCTTAATAGACTGCTTACCCAGCCTTGGCCTGCTGACTATTAACGCTCTGGCAGCGGCGGATAAAGTAATTATTCCCCTGCAGGCGGATTTCCTGGCGATGAAAGGACTGGCGTTATTGTTGAATACTATTATCAGGGTTAAGGACAGGATTAATCCCGGGCTGGAGATTGCCGGGATACTGTTTACGATGACAAATCCGCGGACGCTGCATTCAAAAGAGGTTATAGACGTAACCAGGAGGGCGTTCGGTAATAAAATCAGGGTTTTCGATACTCTTATTCCCACCACGGTCCGTTTTAAAGAAGCACCTGCTGCAGGAGAATCGATACTTACCTATGATTCCAGGTCCGGCGGGGCAAATGCCTACCGATTGTTCACAGAAGAGGTGATGAATGAAAAGAGTCAGAGTTACTGAAGAGAATGCTTATGGGGGGACCGCACTCGACCGTCTTACCGGAGCTGAAAAACGACCTCGACCGTTACCTGAGAAGGAAGAATCAGTCCAGACCAGAAGCGCGATGATAAAGCTGTCCGTGTTCCTTAACATGCAGGAGGACGCCTATCTGGAGAACCTGTCATCGATAGCCAAATTCAGCGGCGGTAAAAAAATAAGCAAAACGAAGTTAGTGGAGAATATGGTTAAAGCTTTCAGTAACACAGACCTGGATGTGAGTGGAGTGAAAACGGACGAAGAACTGTTGAATAGACTAATTGCGCAATTGCGCAAATGAGTAAATACCTGATAGTAAATTCAAATATACCATCCGATATAACTCAATAAATTGACAATAATCTAAAAATGTGAATATACTTCCGGTAACAGGATTTATAGCAAATATAAGGTAATAATCTACTAGAAAGGCAGTAAAGTGGTAACCCCGATGGGTGTTATGTCTGCATGAATTACAGTGCGGGTAATAACACCCTTTTTTATACCTAGAATATCTACTTATGGGAGGTGATGTGTATATGAATTTACGGGGTATTTACAGGTTCGTATCGAATGGTACAGTATCGGAATATTACTATTAGCAGAACTAATCACCTGAAAGAGTTTAATCTAGGAGGGAGGTGAACAGGAAGTGTTTAAAAAAATATTCTGGGTATTAATCAGTAGCCTGATGGCGGTATCTCTTGTAATGGCGTCATGCGGTCAGGTAACTGAAGAAGAGGAAGAAGAGGAAGCCGTAATGGAGGAGGAGGAAGAGGAGGAGGAAGAACAAGTAGAGGTAACACCTTCGGATGAACCGGTTTATGGCGGTACGCTGAATCTTTGTACTATCGGTGATATCCTGAATTTTGACCCTATGGACTGGGTCGGTGGAGGTGCCTCACTTGATTTGACTATGAATCGACTGTGGGATGGTGACTGGGCAAAAGGTAAAGCCGGCGGTTACGGTACAGGAGAAACCGACTGGGCAACCAGCTACGATGTCCGTTCCCACAAGCGAGGTTATATTGCTGAAGATATTGTATTTGAAGTCGATAATGAAACGGGAATGGGTACAATTATCTATAAAATCCGTGAGGGCATACACTGGGCAATAAATCCCGGCAGCGCCGCTGCCCAGATTGCCAACGGACGGACTATCAATGCTGATGATGTGGTCTTTTCTCTTAACAGATGTATAACTGACCCGATGGCTAATATCTATCGGTCAAATCCTGCCCTCAGGGAGGCTATCATCACCAAGACCGGACCGATGGAACTAACCGTCGAGGTCCCTATAGAACGACTGCTTGAAGCGGGTAAAAGATTCGGTGATTCGACTTTCCCGGTGCCGAAAGATGCGGTCGAGCAACTTGGTGATATCCGCGACTGGAAAAATGCTGTCGGGACCGGCCCGTTTATTCTGACCGACTACGTGCTGGGCAGTACCGTAACTCTAAAGAAAAACCCGAATTACTGGCTGAAATACCCGGTTGGACCGAATAAGGGTGACGACCTGCCTTATCTCGATGAAGTCAAATGGTTGATTATTCCCGATCTGTCGACGAGGCTGGCGGCGTTGAGAACAGCAAAAGTAGACCAGTTTTATGACATTGGCTATGAAGACGCTAAACAGCTTGTAATCGCCGAGACTAATGGGCTTGCCAGAGTCATACAGGACACCGTTCATGAATTTCCCGCCTACATGAGAACGGATAAAGAACCGTACAGCGATGTCAAGGTACGCCGGGCGATGATGATGGCTATAGACCAGCCGACCATACAGAGAGACCTGTACGATAACACCGGCAGACTCATTACGTGGCCTTACTATTACAGTGAAGGATACAAAGACCTTTACCTGGGTCTTGACGACCCGGAATGCCCGGACTCCGTGAAAGAGTTGTTCGCATATAACCCCGAAAAAGCAAAAGAACTACTGACGGAGGCCGGTTATCCTAACGGATTTAAGACCGAGCTGATATGTAACGCCACCCAGGCCGATTACTACTCGATTATCAAGGACTACTGGGCTGACGTAAATATCGACCTCGAGCTTAAAGTGGTAGAAGCCGGGGCTCTTCGCGCCGTCCAGACCGGGCGAACTCACGAGCATATGGTTACGAGTTCAACCGGTCCGCCATCCATATGGCCTATGTTGATAGTGCTGACCGGCGAAGGCTGGCAGAACACCAGCCTGCTTGACGACCCGATAATCAATGAAGCGGCTGAGGAGATAGGCGCTATGGCAATTATGGATGAAAAAGGTGCCATGGCGAAGACCAAGGAACTGATGAAATATGTTCTCGACCAGGCTTATGCTATTCAGAACCCGGATTATCCGCGGTACGTATTTTACTGGCCCTGGATAAGGAACTACTCTGGTGAAAGGAGTATCGGCTATTTCTGGGTTCATTCCTGGCCGCAATTCGTCTGGCTTGATGAAAGTATGAGAGAATCTATGGGCTTCTAGCGATAGGTTTTATCATGTCTTACGGAAGGAGCCGGAGGGTCATTAACCTCCGGCTCCTTCTTTATGTTTGAAATGATAGTTACCTTTTTTACGTTTTATGCTATAGTTTAAGCCAGTCATGTTAGCAAAAGTGATTACCTGTGCCATAGTCGGTCTTGAAGGAGCGATTGTTGAAGTAGAAGCGGATATGTCATCCGGGCTGCCTTCCTTAACGGTCGTCGGCCTGCCGGATACGGCGGTACAGGAATCGAAGGAACGGGTAAGGGCGGCGATTCGTAATTCCGGCTGTACTTTCCCCATGAAGCGCATAGTCGTCAACCTCGCTCCTGCCGATATTAAAAAAGCCGGTCCGGCGTACGATTTACCCATAGCTCTCGGTATCCTGCTCAGTTCCGAACAGGTTTATGCGGATGTATCCCGTATTTTTGTTCTGGGCGAGCTCTCTCTTGACGGCGGTGTCAGGCATACAAACGGTGTTTTGCCTATGGTCGCTCTTGGTAAAGAGGAGGGATTTACCACTGTTATCGTACCTGAGGTTAATGCCAGAGAAGCTGCCCTCGTGGATGGAGTTACGGTTATTCCTATCAGTTCTCTTTCCCAGCTAGTAAGTTATCTGAGGGGAGAGATACCGGCTCCGGAGTACGAAGTTGTTGAACCGGAGGAAGAAGACATTCCTTCCGCTCCCGTCACCGACCTGGCTCATATAAAAGGTCAGGAACACGTAAAGAGAGCGCTGGAAGTATCCGCCTCCGGCGGACATAATACGGTAATGATGGGTCCTCCGGGAAGCGGTAAAACGCTGCTGGCACGCTCTCTTCCTTCGATACTGCCTCCGATGACGAACGAGGAAGCCCTCGAAGTTACCAAGATATACAGCGTCAGCGGCCTGCTACCCTCCGATACACCTCTTATTACCCGGCGCCCTTTCCGCTCACCTCATTACACGATTTCCAATGCCGGACTGGTAGGAGGAGGACACTGGCCCAAGCCGGGAGAAATCAGTCTGAGCCACCGCGGAGTCCTGTTTCTCGATGAGCTGCCCGAATTCGGGCATTCGCTGCTGGAAACATTACGTCAGCCTCTTGAGGACAAAGTAATCACCATAAGCCGGGCCCAGGGCAGTGTTATGTTCCCGGCAAGCTTTATGCTAGTAGGGGCGATGAATCCGTGTCCATGCGGTTACTACGGCGACCCTTTCAGACAGTGTACCTGCCCTCCCAGCCTGGTAGCACGCTACCAGAGACGTATCAGCGGACCGTTTATAGACCGCGTGGATATATTTATAGAGGTGCCGCATATCGATTACGAAAAACTGACCGATGACAGGCTTGGAGAGGAGTCCGGGGCGGTACAGAAGAGGGTGGTGAATGCCCGTCAGAAGCAGCGGGAACGTTTTCAAGGGACCCAGCTCGTTTGCAATGCGGAAATGACACCTACCGAAGTAAGAGAATTTTGTCAGGTGGAAGATGCCGGACAGAGCCTGCTTAAAGCGGCGATGAAACAACTTTACCTTTCAGCCCGTGCTTTTCACCGTATTCTGAAACTGGCACGGACTATCGCCGACCTCGAAGATACCGATATCATAAAAGCCCACCAGGTAGCTGAAGCAATTCAGTACAGACCAAGAAGCCAGCTGTAAGAAATCCCGGACACCGGATACAACCGGCTTAATCCTAATACACTATGAAACAGATGGGCGAAAGTGTATAATAATATGTTCGTATCCGTACACGAGTTTGAAACAGGAGGGTAAGGGATGAATTTAACCGATGAAGAAAAAAAGATGTATCAGGGTGAGTACGGTCCCGGTACTCAAAAGGCCATGACGATGCTTGTCGAATACGGAGAAGTCTTCGATGCCGAGAGAATGGTCAAGGTGCATAATGCCCACACCGGTGTCGGTGGCGGACCCTGGCTGGAGCAAATCCTCGAGGGAGTAGACCACCTGAGAGCGTTTACAACGACACACGCCGGCATGGCTGCCGGCGTCGGTGAAGCGCTTGGACTCAAAGAAGAATTCTACCTGCCACAGGAGAAAGAACAGGAAAAGACACTGGAGATGATTATTCCGAAAGGTTTTAATCTGGTAATGTCCTGTGCCCCCTATATGGTGGGAAACGTGCCTACGGCCGGGAGGGCGTTTTCCTGGCCGGGTTCGCAGGGGATTATCGTGGCTAATTCGGTATTCGGCGCCAGAGGTAACCGTGATGCCATGCCGGCTTCGATGGCGAGTGCGATTACCGGCGTTACTCCCGATATGCTGCTGATGCAGAAACAGCACAGGTACGCACAGGTCCATTTCAAGCTCGAAGGTCTTGATGTGGAGAATTTCACTGAGGCGGACTACGGAGCAGTCGGTTACTATATCGGAGCTGCTGCCGGTACGAGGAACGCGGTTGTGGAAGGAATACCTGAGAACGTAACTTTCGATATGCTGAAATTCCTGATGTCTCCCCAGCCTGTTTCGGGGGCGGTCGCGATTTGCCATGTTGTCGGCGTTACTCCCGAGGCACCGACTTTAGAAGAGGCACTGGGTAATAAGAGACCCGAGGAAACCATAAAGATAGGACAGAAGGAATATAAAGAAGGTTGGGAAGGTCTTCATTCGGCAAAGAACGATAACGTGGAAATCGTATTTTTCGGATGTCCTCACCTGAATATTGCCGAACTTGAAAAAGTTGCCCGCCTGGTGGAAGGGAAGAAAATTGCCGATGGTGTAAGGTTCTTCATCGCCACGTCCTATCAGGTCTATGTACTCGCCGAACGTATGGGATATATCGATATAATAGAGAAAGCCGGCGGTGTTGTTGTCAGCGGTATGTGTATTCAGGGATTTCCATATCCGCAGTTAAAAGAGCCGGCAAATACAGGAGCGACGAATTCCGCCCGGGCTGCTTCTTACCAGATAAGACGGGGAATAAATGTCCAGTACGGAAGTTATGAAGATTGCATAAATGCTGCATTAACCGGAAAGTGGGGGAGGTAAAAAATGATTTTAAAAGGAAAAACCGTTAAAAAAGGCGTTGCAGAAGGCGAAGCAATTGTCTCGCAGCTGCCGTTTTCGTTCCTCGGCGATTTGAATCCTCAGACCGGAGAAGTCGTCCCGGAAGGGCATGACCTTCAGGGACAGAGCATCGCCGGAAAGATATTCGTTTTTGAGACCGGGAAAGGTTCAACAGTAGGTCCCAACATTGCCTATGGAGCAAAACAGCTCGGCAACACTCCGGTAGGCATGATTTGCGTCGATGTGGAGCCGGTGATGGCGATGGTGGCGATTATGAACGATATCCCGATGGTACATAAGCTGGATAAAAATCCGCTGGAAGTTATAAAGACCGGAGATTACATTAAAATGGACGCTACAGCAGGAACCGTCGAAGTTATCAAGAATGGTTAAAGTGAGTAATTGCGCAATTGAGCAAATGAGGAACATACTCGGTGGATGAGTACCTGAGAGAAAACCTTGAAATGTGGAATGATTGGGCGTCATTGCACGCCCAATCGGATTTTTATGACCTGGAGGGATTCAAGAAAGGTAGATGTACCCTCTATCCGATAGCAGTTGAGGAAATGGGTGACGTTACCGGGAAGTCCCTGCTACACCTGATGTGTCATTTCGGCATGGATACGCTTTCGTGGGCAAGGCAGGGCGCGGAGGTGACGGGCGTGGATTTCTCAGATAAGGCGATAGAGATTGCCTGTTCTCTGAGCAAGGAACTTAGTATCGAGGCTAACTTCGTCTGCTCGAACCTGTACGACCTGCCGGTGAAACTGAATGGTAAGTTCGATATCGTTTTTACTTCCGCCGGAGTTCTCTGCTGGCTGCCTGATATTAAACGGTGGGCTGAGATAATTTCTCATTATTTAAAACAGGGGGGATTTTTCTATATACTCGAAGGTCACCCGTTTATGAACATGCTTCTCACTGATTCACAGGATGTGGTTGAACCTGAGATAACAAAGCCGTATTTCTACACGGCAGAGCCGGAAATATATGAATCCACAGGTTCGTATACAGGTCAAAAAACAGACCGTGTCCACACCGGAAACGAATGGGCCCACAGTATGGGTGATATAATAAACGCACTTATATCAGCCGGACTTCAGATAGAGTTTTTACATGAGTTCCCGTATATATATTTTAAGGCAGTTCCGTACATGGAGCAGGACGAAGAGGGATACTGGAGGATACCGGGAGATAAAATCCCGCTTATCTTTACGTTGAAAGCTACCAAGCCTTAATCGTCAGGACGTTCTCAGCCTGTCCGAAGTTTTTTCCCTGAGGAAGTAGAAAACGCTCGATGTTGCTGCAGCCAGAGCCGCCCAGAAAACAAAAGGCAACCTCGGATTATATATAGCCAGGCTGTTCCCGACCGGTGGTGAAATCGCCTCTCCTATTCGGTTTACCGTTTGTGCAAGACCTACCGCAGTCCCGGCGTATAACATGCCCACACCGCCAGTCTCTATTATCATAGTGCTGGAAATTGCCATAAAACCGTCGCGGAATACACCGGCAATAAATACAGCCACCCATACCAGCGGTCCTCCTGACACAGCCAGCAGACCGACGCCGATAGCTGTAGCCAGTACCGTGATAAAAAGGATGGGAGTTCTTGAGCAGAATTTATTTGAAAGCAGGGTTATCGGTACCGTGCCTATCATACTGGCCGCATGAAAGAGAGTTGCGGAGCCGTCGGCGGCAGCCTCGGACCATCCTATATCCCGCAGATACACGGGTAAATATCCGAGTGTGCCCTGGACACAGCCTATCTGCCCCATCATTATCAACGCCAGAAACCAGACATGCTTGATACGCACAACGTGAGCCAGTGATTGTTTAAACGGTACTTTTGCCGATCCGGTATACGAGGCCGACGCTTCGTCAGGGATACTGCGGGAGAAAAACCAGAGGATTCCGGCTATCAGTGCGAAAGCTCCGTACAGGAATAATACATTCCTCCAGCCGCCGAGTGCCGGTGAAAGAATGGTTGCGCTTATCATGGAACCCAGCATAAAACCGATTGCCATCGCCATTGATAGCACGCCGTTTGCCAGGGCCAGCCTGTCCTTGGTAAACCAGATACTGAGGGTTTTTATCATACTCGGACCAACTGTTGTCATCAGAAGGCCGAAGAGGAACATTGTAAGGGTGAGGGTAATAAAACTGTCCGATACTCCACGCAGGATGCCGGCGAGACCCGTCAGGATACAGCCGGCTGTCAGGATACGTTTCGCACCGAACCTGTCGGATAACAGTCCTCCGAACAGCACGACGAAGGTCCCGGCGAGGGGAATCATCCCCCATACTACACCTAACTGTAAAATACTCAGTCCGAGGTCTTCCGATATTTCCTTGAAGAGAACGGGCATGCACATCATCGGCATTGCGAAGACGGATATAGATGTGAACGATACAAGGGCGAGTATGTACCATTTGTATCTGCTTCCGTTTTTTAACCTGTTAGCTGTACTCATTACATCGGTTGTTATACTTATTTGCTTTAAAAATAACGGGCACAACGATACTCCGATGCTCCCGCTTATCTTGAGAAAATGCTACTGTTCCCCTGATTTTATAGCCGCTGTTTATAATTCGTTTTTATTTTCTTCCTCAGGTTCTCCCGTGTCAAAGGTATTTTCATTATCTGCCGGCTCTGTTTTTTCTTCCTGAGTCTGGTCTGCCGATGAACGTTCGCGCATCCAGCGGTGAATGTCGTCGAGCATCGGAGGCGCGATGCTGAATACCTCTACGTCTTTAGGAAACTGCACTCTGTGTCCTTCACGGATAAAAAGGAGTGCTGCTTCCTTTTCCTTCAGAGTTTTATCAATCGTATCTGCAATGTATTCGTATCTTTTTTTTGTAGCCTCCACGAACGATTCGGAGACCAGGTTCGCCACTTTCTGGCTGATGAACCCGAGGAGGAGGTGTCTCTCCCAGTCGAGGCACTCATCGGCAAGTTCAATATCTTCGGTCGCTTCGACTTCGGCGCCGCTATCATACTTCTCTTTGACAATCCTGTAACTGGACGGGCTTACTTTTTCCAGTATTTTCAGGCCTTCGTCGCCTGCTGCGGAAATCGATTCATGGTATATACGGGTAACCGTCCCGATTCTGGATTCCAGATTGGCGATATGTTCGCCGACCTGCTGCCAGTAGATATCGAATTTGATTGCGTATTCCGCAGGCGCTTCCTGCCACGAGTACAGGAGCGGCACAAGGTATAATTTTCTCTTATCTTCGTATTTTCCGGTTTCGGGTTTTTCTATCCTGCCCAGCTCTTCTGCCATTTACCCACCTTTTCTGTTTGGACCGGTATTTTGCCTGAAAAAGGTATTATGCGGTATTTCCGAAGGAAGTATGACCGGTTCCTAAACCTTTGTGAATATCTTCTTGATGTTGGAATGGAGTTTGCCGCCTATTTTTTCAACAGCTTCATACCTGATTTTTTGAAGCTCTCTGTGTTTTTCAGCAAATTCAGCCTGGGAGTAGACTTTCTCGGGATGGAGGTATACGTCATCGACTACCCGTATGGCTCTGGGGACTTTAAAGCCGGAAGGCGAGTCCACCCAGTCTTCGAGTCCGCCCCTCAACAATGAATCGAGTATACCGAGGGTATGCTCCAGCCGGATATCGTGGTAGTGTTCTCCCTCACCGATACCGCCGGTATTCAGAAGATAGAAACTGGCTTTTTTCATTCCCTTGACGATATCGTAGAACCGGTTGGCATGCTCGGCTAAATCGCCGGCGATAAATGGGTCATAGAAAAATTCCGACCTTATACTGCCTGCCTGAGTGGGATCGCCGGCTGAAGATTCCATCGCCTGTCCCAGTACCATTAAAGCGACCGCCTGCTCTCTGGTGAGTTTGGATATCGCCGGAATCGTCGGTCCTCTCGTGATAAGGATGATGTTGTCCACGTTGTCCACATCGATAAACGGACTGGCGTGCATGAAGTCTTTTCTCATTATCACAGCCCGTCCATTGGAAGTCCTCTGGTAATTATAGAAATCGAAATCGTCGTCTTCTGTCAGTTGGACGTTTTCACAGACCGTTTCCGGTTTTAGCAGACCATAGTAGATTTCCACCTGGTCACCGGGATTAACTCCCTCCGTTTTTACGAATATACCACCGGCCTCGAAACCTCGGAAAGAGCCGTCCGGCATCAGCGTGCCGCCGTCATCCTGTACCAGCCACGACTTTTCATTTCCTTTCCTGGCGAGAATCTTGCTGGTTGTGGTTGTCTTGCCGTTTGCGCTGAGTGCTATAAGCAGTGTCCTTGATGTCCTGTAGTCGCCGTGTACTGACTGGAGTAAGTCCTCCCTACACCCGGCATGAAGGAAGATTCCGCCCCTGCTCGTCTTTGCGAACCAGTCTTCGGCAGCAAAAACACCCTTCTTGTATTCGCCGATATAATTACCGTTTCTGATAATCTTGACGTACCGTCCGTCCTTAAACATCGCCAATCTTATGGTTATGTCCTTCTCCGGCAGAGGTTTGCTTTTATTTGATTCAAAAGCTTCATCGGCAAAAAAGATAATGCGGTAAGTGGGTTCTTTTACCTCTTTTGGAGACGGGATAAACAGGTTGCCTCCGCCGTAAGCAACATGGGCGAAGCGCTCGGGGATAATCAGTCTGACAGTCGTATTACTCTGAGGATTGCCCACGATACGGTCGATTGAGACCAGCTTTTCCTTTGCCAGGGCGGTCTCGCATTGTTCCAGCAGCTTCTGCTCGGTTTCCCCGAAGGGAGTATCGACACTGTTCGTCGTGAACATCGCCGAGCGGGAAGTTGGCTCGCTCTCGGCTACATAGTTGTTATAAATCGTTTTACGAATACCGGGTTCTTTAGCCAGGATTTCTCTGAGTACAGGCTCCGGCGGATTATCCGTCAGCCTGTTCTCCTCGATGGCTTTATTCCTGATTCTTTCTGCGGTATGGATAAATTCTTCAAGGTTGAATTCCGGCACTTGTTCTCTCCATTATCGGTAATTTCCCGGACCGGTTCGGCTCCGAATACCTATAAATTATAGCATATATTATATCCCGTTCGTATATGGTAAAATATCGCCATGATTCGAGAGTGCGGTCAAAGTGACGTCAAAAAGATGTACTACATAATCAACGAAGCTGCCAGGGCTTATGAAGGCGTTATTCCCGCAGACTGCTATCATCAGCCATATATGCCGATGGAAGAGCTCAAGAACGAGATGAAACGTGTCTCATTCACAGGCTGGGAAGAAGACGGCGAACTAATTGCGGTAATGGGGCTGGAACCGGTTAAGGACGTAACCCTTATACGCCATGCTTACGTACTTACTGGAAAGCAGAAGTCCGGTATCGGCAGCAGGCTCCTCGGACATTTAAAGTCGCTTGTGAAAACACCCCGTTTACTCGTCGGCACCTGGGCGGATGCGTACTGGGCACTCGATTTCTATGAAAAACACGGATTTACCCTCGAACCTGACAAGGACAGGCTGCTCGAGATATACTGGGATATATCCCAGCGGCAGGTTGAGACATCGGTGGTGCTGGGGACCCGGATGTAAACCACCAAGTGATGAAATGGAGGAAGACCAATGTTATCCGAGGAAAGAAAAGCGCAGTATAAAACGGACTCCGCAAACGCAATGAAACAGGAAATCAGGGAATTCGCAGCAGGTCCAGCCAACCGTATGCCGTCCAACAGAGAACACATCATCTTCAACGAGCCGATAATCGGTTTCGTAGACGGCAGCGACCCCATTTTTACCGAGTATAAGACGATTATCAGCCCTACCCATATGACTCCGGCCGAGGCGATAGCGAACGCGTATGAAAAAGAGATTTCCGAAGTCCCGCAGAAGCTGTCCGTGGTAAGCTGGATTCTACCATTCACGGAAGAAGTCCGGAAGTCTAACCGCACCGAGACAAAAGGGCCAAGCCGCTTATGGTCACACGGCCGCTATTACGGTGAGGTATTCAACGAAGAATTGCGGAGACACGTAATGGGAGTGATCGAAGAGCTGGGATATATGGCAGCTGCACCGCAGATTCAGCCTTATTTCAAGATGGAGGTGACCGATAAGGGACTCCAGTCCAACTGGTCGGAAAGGCATGTCGCCTATGCCGCCGGTCTCGGTAGCTTCAGCCTGACAGATGGATTTATCTCCGAAGGCGGAATGGCCCATCGCTGCGGAAGCGTTATTACCGATTTGGTACTGCCGGCGACTCCCAGAACGGCAACCGGTCCTTACGACAACTGCCTGTACTATTTTAACGGTTCCTGTAAAACCTGCGTCGAACGGTGTCCTGCCGGAGCTGTCACCGAGGAGGGGCACAGTAAGACTGAATGCAAGAAGTATTTAGATAGTCTCGGTTATTCGCCAAGAGAGGAATATAAAGACGATACTTCCGTGGCGGGTTGTGGGCTATGCCAGACAAAAGTCCCCTGTGAATATCAGGTCCCGGCAAAAATTAAGAAAGGCCGATAATCTACCACGAGAATAATTCCGGGAGACGGCACGGAATAGCAGGAATTTGCTCCCGGCGGTTATGAGTTGCTCTCTCCGCATGGAGTCGGTATCATCCTAGAGTTCGGCTTCGAGAAGTGTCGTCGTGTCCTGAACGCCCTGGACGCCGCGTACCTCACTGACGATTATCTTCGTCAGTTCGAACAGGGTTTTGGCTTCAGCAACGGCAATTGCATCCCACTGTCCGAAAACGAGTGTAACATCGGTGATACCGTGGGTTGCGCGTATCTGTGTCAGGGCGTCAGATTCCAGCCCGGGAACAAGTTTTATCAGCAAGTATCCCTTTGTCATATACTGAAATTATATATTGAGAGGATTTTATTTAGCAAGTAACAAGATGCGGATTTTTCGCTGGTAATTCCTGTTACTTTATTAATTCCTCCCGCATTTCTTTCTATTCCTTCCCCCGCCTGCGTCCGCTGGAGGCGGACTTCGGCGGATAAACCACCCTTAATGAAATTTAGAGGGGCTCTGCCCCCCTCTTAAAAACTCCCCTTTATTTTATTAACTCTCCCCACATACCGTCACCTTTATAAAATTTTTGAAGTTTTGCGGAGGTTATCCTATTGGATAAGTCTTCACTGCTCTTTGTATAGACTTTTATATAGTTCGGGGTGTAACCGGACCAGATACCGCCGGACTGCTGTTCCCATAATACGCTCATAGACCTGCCTGAAAATCGTTGAGCATAGGATTTTATGCATTCCCTGCCTAAATCCCGTAGATTTCGATTTCGCTGCGTCTTAACGGCATCCTTAACCTGTGTTGTCATACCTGATGCCGCCGTTCCGGGACGCGGAGAGAATGAAAAAATATGGAGACGCGAAAAACCGGTATTTTCAATAAACCGGAGACTCTCTTCAAACTCTTCGTCGGTCTCACCCGGAAAAGCGGCGATGACATCGGTGGTAATACCGGCTTCGGGGACAACTTTTCTTATCGAAATGACCGCGTTTTCATAGTCGGAAGTATTATAACGGCGGTTCATTCTTTTAAGAACGCTGTCGCTGCCGCTCTGTAGGGAGAGATGAAAATGGGGGCAGAGCCGGTTGTCATTCCACAAGTCAATCAGTTCCCGTGATATTTCGTGTGGCTGGAGCGATGAAAGACGAAGTCTGGGGATGCCTGTTTTTCCAAGGACCTGTTCGAGTAATTGTTTTAAATCAATTCCGTTATCGTTATAGGAGCCGATTTCCGTGCCGGTAAGGACGATTTCCCGGTATCCTTCCTCTACACGCCGGTTAACCTCGCTGATTATAAGGTCGACCGGCAGGCTTTTTTCTTTTCCCCGAACAAAGGGGACTATGCAGTAAGAGCAGAAATTACTGCATCCGTCCTGGATTTTAATGAAAGAACGAGTCCTCGGATTCTGCGGGAAAATATCGTTATTATCGACTCCGCCTGATGTCAGGTCACTCAGGACTCCTGTGTCCTCCAGCAGCCGGTATATTTCGGGTTTACCGTTGTTGCCGACAACAAAATCAACGCCGTCGATGTTCTTGAGTTCATCGGGAGTCCGCTGAGCGTAGCACCCGGTGGCTATTACAATCGTCCCGCTGTTGCGGCGGGAAGCCTGTCTGAGCAGTTGCCGCGACTTCGCGTCGGCGGTGCTGGTAACGGTGCAGGTGTTAAGTATATAGACATCGGGATTATCGTCAGGGGCAACCAGTATGTGCCCGGCCTCGGCGAATTGCCTGGAAAGGAGCTCCGTCTCAGCCTGGTTCAGTTTGCATCCGAGTGTTTCAAGGGTTATTTTCATTCTTCAGGTCCTGCCCTACTACCAGTAGATTTCGACACGTTTTACAACTCCCAGAGGCTTCCGACGGCAGTTCCCGAGCTCTTCCCTTGCTGAAGTTATCAGGTAGGCTTCATGCATTAACTGGTTCCGCAGGACCTCCAGTTCATGCATGGTCGAATTAAGTGTTTTACTCATTTCATTTAACATCTCATATTCTGCATGGTCTTCGATTACCGTCCTGCCGTCTACCAGACGTTCGTACTCTTCCACCTGTAGCTCATACGCGTCCAGCTTGGTTGTATAAGCTTCCGCCAGGGCTACCAGAGCGTCATTTCTCTCTTTCAGTTCTTCCCAGTCATTGACATATTTCAGGTATGATTCGTAATCGAAACCTGCTGATACATCCAGCCCGATAAAGCCGCACTGCCTGTAAATCTGAACGTATGCTTTTTTATCATTTGTAGAAAAACATTCGGTTTCTTCGATTAATTCTCCAGTTTCTTCGTCGTACGTCGGGAGCTGGTAGGAGGGAATACCACCGGTGCAGTCGATAAAGACAAGACCGTAGTCGGTGGTATTAAAAGCGTTAAGAGCATGCCCGTTGGAATTATCATCGAAGTCGAGTGATACCCAGGCAGTCTTTATACCGGCTGCCTCGGCATTATTGTGAAGCTCGGCGGCAAACTCGGCGCATACCATAATGCCGGGAATGTAATCATTCTGATCGGTTATGTCTGCGAACAGGAAGTCTTTTAACTGTGCCCAGGTGGGGTCGACGGCATTCTTGTTATTAATAAGGGTCACCGGCTTGTTCGGGTCTGCTCCGTAGTAATTGGGCTGGATATTATCGTAGACAAGAAAACCTTCGGCAGTGGTAACGGGTTCACCCTTTTTTTCTGTATAAGATTTAACCATTGCCTCGTAATCGCAGGCTCCGAGAGCAATAACTGCGATAATCAAGACAGTAGACAGGAGTGATTTTCGTAACAGTCCAAAAGAAACAAACATTTCATTTCAGTCCCGGAAGATTCAATACCCAGATTGACTACTTACCTTAATATCAATTATACTAGGCTTGGTTTCAGGCTATCAACCACGGGGGGTAACTGGTGGAAAATATTCCTAATAACAGAGTCGTAATAACCGGGATAGGTTGCTTCTCCCCGTTAGGTCTGGATATGCCCACCACATGGGAAAATATGGTTGCCGGTAAATCCGGAATTGATTATATCACTTTATTCGATGCTTCTCCTCTTCATACCAGATTTGCCGGTGAAGTAAAAGGTTTCGAAGCCTCCGATTATATCAGCCGCAAGGAATCCCGGCGTATGGATCGCTTTTCCCAGCTTTCCGTTGCCGCCAGCCTGCAGGCCGTCGAAAATTCCGGTATCGAAATAAACCATACCAATGAGGACCAGATAGGAATAATAGTCGGCAGCGGAATCGGCGGGCTGACGACCCTTTTCGACCAGGCGAAGGTACTCGTCGAAAACGGACCTGACAGGGTGAGCCCTTTCCTGGTACCGATGATGATATCGGATATGGCGGCAGCCCAGGTATCGATAACTCTCGGGATAAAGGGATTGAACCTGTGTACGACCTCGGCCTGTTCGAGCAGCTCCGACGCAATCGGGGTAGCTTTCGAGCTCCTGAGACGCGGCGATGCCCAGGCGGCGATTACCGGAGGTAGTGAAGCTATTATCAATATGCTTGGAATCTCCGCCTTCGGCGCTCTGAAGGCTATATCCACCAGAAATGAAGCCCCGCAGGAAGCATCGCGTCCTTTCGATATCGGGCGGGACGGATTCGTTATAGGTGAGGGCGCCTGTATCCTTATCCTGGAAACTCTTGGTCATGCTAAAGCCAGGAATGCCGATATACTTGCTGAAATCCTGGCCTACGGCGCCAGTGGTGATGCTTTCCATATTACCCAGCCTGCCGAAAATGGGGACGGGGCAATCAGGGCGCTGAAAATCGCCATTGATAAGGCTGGAATCGGACCGGGAGAGATTGATTATATTAACGCTCACGGCACCTCGACCCCCCTGAATGACAGGATGGAGACTACAGCTATTAAATCAGTTTTCGGCGACCACGCCTATAAACTGCTGGCGAGCTCAACGAAATCGATGACGGGGCATCTCATCGGAGCCGCCGGCGCTCTTGAAGCGGCAGTATGCATTAACGTTATCCGTAACGGTCTTATCCCGCCGACGATTAACCTGACAGACCCCGACCCCGATTGTGACCTTGATTACGTGCCAAACGTTGCCCGCAAAGCCGAAGTAAAGACGGCTTTATCGAGTACCTTCGGATTCGGCGGGCATAATTCGGTTTTAATTTTCCGAAAATATGAAGAGGCGTAGGCTTGAGCCATAGCCGCTGGAATTTATTACCGGAAATCTCGGATGAACTGTCGAGCCGCATTCAGCGTTTCCCTCGGCTGATAACTCAGATTCTCTACAACCGCGGCATCACAGGTCAGTCGGAACTCGAGACCTTTCTGTCGCCGGATGAAAGTCTTTCGGGTAATCCCGATATGCTTTCGGGTATGCACCAGGCGGTATCCAGGATTTACAGGGCACTTCTCTCGGGAGAAAAAATTGCTGTCTACGGCGATTTTGATGCGGATGGCATCACCACAACGGCTCTGCTTGTAAGCGGACTTTCTATTCTAAACTCGGAAGCCGTACCCTACATACCGCACCGGATGACGGAAGGTTACGGTCTCAAGACCGCAGCCCTGGAAGGTCTTCAGAAACAGGGTATAAGCCTGGTGATAACCGTTGACTGCGGCATCACCGCCGTTTCCGAGGTTAAAAGAGCACAGAAAAAGGGACTCGATTTGATTATAACCGACCACCATATCCCTCCGGAAGAACTCCCTGAAGCAATAGCGGTAATCGACCCGAAGCTGCCCGGCTCATCTTACCCTTACAGTGAACTCGCGGGAGTCGGTGTTGCCCTGAAACTGCTGCAGGCGCTTTTCCTCAGCCTGGGCAAGAAAGAGCAACTGGGTGATTTAATGGATTTGGTCGCCGTAGGAACGATTGCCGATATGGTGCCTCTACTCGGTGAAAACAGGTATCTTGTGAAGCAGGGGCTGGAAAAGATCAATTCATCTCCACGCCTTGGGATAAGTGAAATGATAGACCAGTCGGGATTAACGGCCGGAAAGTTGAGCAGTGACAGCGTTTCCTGGGTAATCGCTCCGCTTATAAATGCCGCCGGCAGAATGGAACACGCTATGGGCAGTTACAAGCTGCTGATGACAGATTCGCCGGATGAGGCGAGGAGTCTGGCAGAGTGGCTGGGGAAAAAGAACACCGAGCGCCAGAAACTGACTGTAAAAATGCTTGAGACCGCAAAAGAAAAAGTAGCCGACCAGACTGATGCTCCGGTCCTGATAGCTGCAGACTATAGTTTTTCTGCCGGTATAATGGGACTCGTGGCAGGCAGGCTTTCAGAGGAGTACTACCGCCCGGTGATTGTTATAAGGCTGGGTGACAGGATTAGCGGAGGGAGCTGCCGAAGTATTCCTGAATTCGATATTACCCGGGCGCTGGAAAAATGCGGTCATCTGCTGACAAACTACGGCGGGCATGCCGGAGCTGCGGGACTGGGAATCCGCACGGATAACCTGTCGCTTTTCAGGGAAGAATTCACGGAACTGGCGGCGAAAGAGCTCGAGGGAGTAGACCTTCGTCCTAAGATAGACATCGATGTAGAAGTATCTCTTGGCGAACTTGCCGGTGACACTTACGGAATGATACAGAAAATAGCACCATTCGGGCAGGGTAACCCCGCTCCGGTCTTTTTAAGCCGCGGGGTACAGGTGGTCGAATGCCGGACAATGGGGAACGGTGAAGACCATCTGAGGATGAAGCTCCAGCAGGACGGTATGTTATGGGACGCCGTAGCTTTTAACCTCGGAAAATACATTAACGAGATGGCATCGAATATCGATATCGTTTATAGCCTGGAAATGGATACCTGGCAGGGGAATGAAAGGTTGAGGCTCAACCTTGAAGATTTTCAACCTGCATAAGTTTAAAAGAATATATTTGACGGAGGTCGATTATGAAGAATCCGAACGGTCCCTATCCCGGACGACAATTGTTCCTGGGTAAAACACCGGGTGAAAAACCAGCCTTTGCTTATTTTGTTTCAGGTCGCAGTCCGGCAAGCCGCGAAAGAAAGGCGAAACCTGTCGATAACACCGTGATAATGGGTCCCATCGGCGATGAACCGTACGACTGGCTGAGGCATTACACTGCAATCAAGTATGATAATGATATCGGGCTCGCCGTTGTATCCAACGGAATACAGACCGAGGCAATTTTTGAGATGTATAAACTCCTGTACCATACGAACGCCGATGCGAACAAGCACTATATTTACAGGATAATTGACGGGGCAAATTATGAACCGGATAGCCTGCATACACCGAGAATTGCCGGCGTGATATCGGGTGAATTGTACATCCTGAGTATTGTAACCGATACTCCTCCTTCGAGAGCGCATGCTATAACGCCGGAAGCCGGTACTTTGACGGGTATCGCCACCTACGCCGGTGATATGGAACACCCGGTAGCTTTCGATTTGGAAAGCCCGTTGCCCGTTATTGAACTTAAAGCGGAAACTCCCGAGGCAATAGCAGCATATATCTATGAAATATCGGAAGAGTACAACCAGGACGATGATATAAGGGTCTGCGCCGTAGGCGGGGTATATAACGCCGATGGGCCCGGCTGGAATCTTTCTATAGTAAACAGGCATAAATAGAACTACCGGGAACGAATGGTATGAATCTGCCTGAGTTTAAAATGGCTCCCGATGCCGTTGCTATCGATATCGACGGTACTTTACTGGACAGCAATTCTGCATTGTCCGAGCGGAATTGCTTAGCTATAGAAAGCTGTATCGGATGCGGTGTCCCCGTGATAATCGCTACATCCCGTTCGGCAAGGAGTACCCGCTATGTTCTTGGCAGTGAGCTCTGGGATACCTGTTCGCTGGTGATGCTGAACGGCGCCGTGGTGTCAGGAAGTCCGCCGCTGGCAGGTTCCTACCGGGAAATGCTCCCGAGTGAGATTGCCCGTGGTATTGTTGCCTGCGCGCTTGAATTCGAACCCGGGACAAGAATTACAGTAGAGGTGGACGGATATAAATTCGGCGTGAACTGGGAAGTCGACTACTCGGTACTACGACAAATGGGTACTCCCACACCGGATATGGTCCTTTCGATAGAAGAATCTCTTAGCCTCGGTCCTTCTAAAGTTGCCCTCGGTGGAATAGGCAATCGTATGCTTGAACTTATTGAGCCGCTGGAAAAACTGTACGGAAGTAATATATCGATTGTCCATTCGTCATACGGCGCTCAAATGCTGATGATTACAACGGTGCAGGCTACCAAGCCTGACGCTATAAAAAAATTACTCGGTCCTTTAACTTCCTCACTCGAAAACGTGGTCGCTATCGGAGATGATGTCCCGGATATTAAGATGCTTAAAGAGTGCGGCATTTCGGTGGCAATGGCTAACGCCATTCCGGAAGTGAAAGAAGTCTGTACTTACAGTACGGCAGGTAATGATGATGACGGCGTGGCGATTGTCCTTGAAAAGATAGTGGAATCGTTTAAGTAGACGTTTCCGAGTCGGATTCGGTAGTAACTTTTTCTCCGGTATTTTTCTCAGTTTCCGCAGGGATTTCTTCTTCTATTTCTTCTTCAGGCTTTCCCCATCTTGTCTTGATGGCTAGTATCGGGATGGTAACAATCAGGGTGAATATACCTATCACCTGGGCCTGGTGCAGACCGAAAAGGAACGGCGTGCCGTCACGGATGAAATCGATGCCTATTCTCCAGCACGAATATATGGCAAGGTAACCGATGAACAGTGAACCCGCCGGTTTTATCCGGTTTCTCAGGAACATAATCAGAATGAATACAAGCGTCAGGAATATTATTTCGTAGACCTGGGTGGGGTGAACGGCTATATTCAGGATGGCTTCACTCTCCGGGTGGGTGTATACGATTGCCCAGGGGAGCGAACACTCCGAACCGTAGCAGCAACCGTTGATTGTACAGCCTATTCTACCCACAATCTGAGCGAGTATCAGTCCCGGTGCAATCAGGTCGGAAAGATAGCCGAAGTTTATCCTGGCTATTTTACTGTAGACCCATATTCCCAACGAGGCCCCGAGGATGGCGCCCCAGATGGTCAGGCCCATGCCGCCGATAATTTCTCCCGGGTGCTGGCTGTAGTATTCCCAGAGGTCCAGTACATGTAGCAGGCGCGATACAATCACCCCGGAAGGGATACCGACCAGCGCCGCCATGAAGACGGTGTCTAGTGTGATTCTGGGTTTTTTCTTGCTTTTTTCGGATTCCTGTTCTAACTCTGCTGCCAGTTCTGACTCAGGCTGTTTAGCAACCTGTTCCTCTGCTTCTGCAACCGGCTTAGCAGCTACCTTTTCCTCTGCTTTGGTAGCTTTCAGCTCTTTCCTGACATGCCATCCCACCCAGACGACTATAGTGAGAATGGCGAGGGCGACCATGATGCCGTACCATCTTACGCTGAAAAACGCGACGGGATTTATATTTATCTCAATCATTATGCATTCTTAACTTTTCAGGAAATAAATGGAGACTGAGGAGGTTCTTCTTGCTTTGTCTTTCTCTTCAGCGGTCGTCTCTTAATTATAGTATAAATAACAGCCCCCAGGATTCCCCCGGCAATAATTCCTCCGAGAATGGCTAAAGAACTAAAAAATCCTCCCACCAGACCGCCTATAGCTGCTCCGATAACAGCGACGATTATTACGTATACATCGCCCGGCTTTCTCTGGTTTTTTCTGTTTGGGTTATTGTTACCCTTGTTCTTTAACCGGAATTCAGCCGCAAGACGCTCGCTTTCCATACCCATGGGGTTAGGGTGCATGAGAAAAAATACAATACTCATTATCAATCAATCATTCATTAGATTATTTATCTGTGGCTGCTTTTACTCCCTGCTTCATCAGTTCCTCCAGCAGTACTCTGGCTGCCGTTTTGTCGAGGGGTTTGTTATTATTACCGCATTTCGGAGATTGAATGCAACTGGGGCAGCCTTCCTGGCAGGGGCAGTCGTTAATAATTTCCAGTGTCGCCTGCCAGAGCTGTTCTATTATCTCGAAGCCTTTTTCGGCTATACCTATACCGCCGGGATAGGCATCATATATAAATATCTGGGCGTTGCCAGTATCCGGGTGAAGTTGAGTCGAGACTCCACCTATATCATTGCGGTCGCAGAGGGTAAACAGGGGAAGCATCGAGATGACGGCATGCTCTGTAGCGTGAAGTCCTCCAGCGAAGTCGAGTCCCGCTCTATCTATTTTTTCAACCGCTTCTTTCGGCAGGTCGAACCAGAGAGAAACGGTGGGGAATTTTATCTGGGGCAGGTCGAGAGGCTCCTCCCCGATTACTTCGTCGGTATACTGGGCTTTCTTCTTGAAGCCGACCACGTCATTGGTGACTTCCACTTCTCCCAGGTAGACTTTCACTTTTCCGATGTTCCGGCTGTGCAATTGTTTTATAATGCGGACTTCCTGGATTTCCTTTGTCATCGTGTAATAGGAAGCATCCGTAGGAGAAGCGTAAGCGGTATGCTCGGCTAAATCGAGCCGGGTGATGACATATGATTCACCCTGATGAAGGTATATGGCGCCGGGATGAATCTGGAAGAAAGCGACCGCTGCTTCTACGGTTTCGAGCATCGTACCTGTAGAGGTATCTATTACCAGGTAGTTCTCGGAAGAGGACGAACGTATGTTTATTGCCTGGGCAGGGTAGGAAATATTCGGGGACAGATACCATTTGTAGCGGCGCTCTCTCAGCAGGTTTTCTTTTTCAAGTTCGGTTACGCCGTCTTTGAAAAGAGGTCCGAAGAAGTCGGCATCGCTTTTAGTCAGAGGTATTTCCCAGGCTGCGCAGAGCAGGTGGGCCCTCAGGATATAGTGATTATCGGGATTGACAAGAGCGTTCTCCACGCTTTTTCCGAAAAAAGCCTCCGGGTGGTGCATAAAATACTGGTCCAGGGGATTGTCCCAGGCTACCATGAAGCTGATGGACTGCTCTTTGCCTCTTCCGCTCCTGCCAGCCTGCTGCCAGGTGCTGGCGATGCTTCCCGGGTAGCCGTTTAAAATCGTCGCATCCAGCCCGCCGATATCGATACCGAGTTCAAGAGCGACCGTTGCCACAACTCCCAGGAGTTTCCCGCTGAAGAGTTCTCTCTCGATCTGTCTCCGCTGTTCGGGAAGGTATCCGGCACGGTAGGCCTTTATTCTCTCTGCAAGACGCGGGAAGTCCTCGGTAAGTCTGTCCCGGGTATAGATATAAATGAGTTCGGTTACCCGGCGGGTCTGGGCGAAGGTCAGGGTGCGGGTCTCCTGACTTATAAGCTCGTAGAAAAGGTTGGTTACCTCGCTGTTGGCGCTCCGCCTGGTACTTTTAGCGATATCGATAATCGGTGGTTCCCAGAAAACGAAGTCCTTTCCTCCGTGAGGAGAACCGTCGTTATCGACCACGGTAAAGGGAAGCCCGGTCAGTTTTTCAGCGTGTTCGCCGGGATTGGCGATGGTAGCGGAACAGCAGATAAACACAGGGCTGGAACCGTACAGGGA